>JBBSSV010000090.1:0-7259 GCA_038241705.1 Burkholderiales bacterium
AAGATAAGTCACATTAATGCAAGCTCCATTCAGCGCAATTGAATAGCAGATGATCAAGTACTGCAAAACAAGCAGTTCGGCATATATTTCAATACGAACACCGGCCTTTTCTCCCTCACCCAAGTAAGTAACTGAAACAATCTTGCCGACGGCAGCAACAATTCCGGTGAACATAAATAGCGATCCTGATCAAATGAAACGAGCGAGCAAGCGCAGGTCGTCACCGATCTGGGCCACTCCATGAAAATGTAGGGTCTGCCTGTCTGCCAGTTGCTCTAAGGGTGCAAGGTTGAACATCCCCATGGCATCTCCCAACAGGCAAGGCGCGAAATACAGCAACAACTCATCGACACAACCTTCGCGAACCAGCGAACCATTTAGCTTGGCGCCGGCTTCCACGTGCAGTTCGTTGATCTGACGGCGCGCCAACTCACGCATCAAGCCGGGCAAATCCACCTTGCCCTCAGAGTTGGGCAGCATCAGGATCTCAGCTCCTTTCCGGCGCAAGGTCGCCTCCTTTTCGGCATTGGAATGGGCAGCTACGATTAGGCAGCCCGGCTCTTGCAGGATCCGGGCGGCGGGAGCAATCTCAAGACGACTATCGACCACGATGCGCAGCGGCTGACGGGGCGTGACTACGGCACGCACCGTCAACTGGGGATCGTCCTCCATCACCGTTCCAATTCCGGTCAAGACGGCACAAGCACGAGCGCGCCACCAATGCCCATCGTCGCGCGCCGCCGGACCGGTGATCCATTGGCTCTGGCCGTTATGGAGCGCGGTCTTGCCATCCAGGCTAGCAGCCGCCTTCATCCTGACCCAGGGCAGGCCACGCTGCATACGCGAGAAAAATCCGATGTTCAACTCTTGCGCCTCAGTCGCCAGCGGTCCGACGCTGACCGCGATGCCAGCGGCCTGCAAACACGCAACGCCCTGCCCCGCCACCAGCGGATTAGGATCCATCACCGCAATCACCACACGGCCAACACCTGCCTGGATCAGCGCATCGACACACGGTGGAGTACGGCCATGATGACTGCAGGGCTCCAACGTCACGTAGACCGTGGTGCCAGCGACATCCCTGCCCTGCTCTCTTGCTTGCTGCAAGGCCTGGATTTCGGCATGGGCCTGGCCTGCAGCCTGGGTGTAGCCAGCACCCAGCACCCTGCTGTCCTTGGCAATGACGCAGCCGACACGCGGATTGGGCGCAGTCAGGAACATGCTTTTCTTAGCCCATTCCAAAGCAAGCGTCATGCCCTGCAAGTCGTCAATAATCTTCACGCGATGTCGAAAGCCTTATGGATGAAATTATTTTCCAAAAAATCCATTGAAAGAGTCACCGATTTTTTGCAACGCCAGAGGCTTGAAAATCAGCCTCATAGGAAAGTCTTGTGAGGCGCTGAACCGGCGACACTTAGCAGCGCCAGCTTGCGCCGGTCGGCGTACAGATTCGTGGACGCCCAGTAAAGCTGATCACTAGGCGGCGGCGCTCCTCACCCAAGGTGAACATCCAGGAGCCCAGTTGCGCCGTCTGGCTGCTGGCATTGGTCCGGGTGCGGCCACTGCCAGTGTAGGCCAGATATTGTACTGAGGAATCCGTGAAAGCACCTTGGATGCGCAAGCTGGGAGATACTGGTTCGTGTGAAAAAATCACCTCCTCGCCTGCGTCGGCTCGTTGATTAGCGTTGGCATCGACCAGCACTACCCAGCCGTTGTTCCAATCAGTGCCGTCCCCGGCCGGCACCAAGTCAACGCGACTGCCACGGTGAAGCGCCTCAGAACGTGTCAAGTGCACAGCTGCAAAGAACTCATTGACCGTGCTCGTCATTTTCTGCCGCTCGAGCAAGGAACGAAAGCTCGGGACAGCCATCCCTAGCATGACCAGAACGAGGCCGAGTACGGTCATGAGTTCCAGCAAGGTGTAGCCAGCAGAGTGCGGGGTATTGCGTCGACATGCATAGGGCAAGCTCAACATATCGAGGCAGCGGTCATTGCCAGCATTTACGCATATCTCCGATAGCAGTTTTACGGCCATTGCTGGCCAGCGTCAGGGTGCCGCACTGGTTATCCGCGAAGGCCACGCCTACCCGGCTGGTGCCAGGTTGCGCGCTGACTTGAATACAAGGAGGGTTGCTCGTGCCTGCGCAGTGGGCAGCACTGAGTTCATATGCACTGGCTACTGCGCTTTCACCTGAAAACCATTTGAAACCTTGTGGATGATCTGCGGAAAATGGTTGGTAGAAGCCATAGCGGGAGTAGTGGCGTTCCTGTTGCTGCATTACCGTCAGTACCGCCACCCGTCCTTCGGCCCGTCGGGCTTTGCGGACTGATTCCTGATAAACAGGAAAAGCCAGGGTGGAAAGCAGTCCCAGTACGATCAGCGCCACCAGCATTTCCAACAGAGTGACGCCTCGCACAAGCTGGCCGATAAGGCGAACAGCAACCATGCTCTGGCGCTGATCGCCAAAAATCATTGCGCTTCTAACCAGTCTTGTTTTCATGTGGCCTCAGCAGGGGGGCCAGCCGTGTTGCTCAGCGCGACGCAGCATGACGCAACTCCTGCCAATTGATAATTTCACGCCAGCTCAAGCGCTTGCCAGAACGTGGCGCCGCCTGGGCGGGCCCGGTTCGTACGTGCAACGCATTGTTCTCTGGCGTGTTGGTTGCTGGCGCAATCAAGACATGCTTTGCCCTTTGTGAGCCGGGTTTTTCATTTGCAGAAGGATCTGCAGGCAAACACATCAAGGCAGGCAGGCCAAAGTTGCCAAGGCGTGCGTCGACCGGAACCCCGCCTGTCTTCTCCAAGTCTTCTCGCAAATCCAAGACAAACAGGCGTTCTTGGGTACATCTTTCTGCCGTCGCCAAACGGAAAGTGAAATAAACCAAGCCATCTTCGGCCTGGATGGCGCTCCCACTGCTGGCACTGGCTTTCTCCCTGGCGCCAAAATCCAAGAACCAACCGCTGGTCATCTGCCCCAACCCACCTAGACTCATCACCTCCCTACCCCCAGCTGGGGCCAGGCGCAACAGGTCCAGCTCAGGATGCTGCTCCAGAAACAATTGTTTCAAATCACTTCGGTGTTGAGCCACGCTCTTTTGGGTGCCGTCATCATGGATGGCATAGAAGGAGTGACCTACCTCACTGCCTTGAGAGCGTGCGACCGGCAACTGCGCTGTGCCTGTCCCGACGAGCAGCAAATAACCACCGGGCGCATGCACGATGCGGAGGCGCTGAGTCACGGATTGCGGCCGCCCTGCGTCATCGGTCGCCGAAAACAACAGATATGGAGTTTGAGGCGTGCGCTGCAATTCAGCCAGCGGCTTGTTTTCGAACCCCAGCCGCCATAATCGTCCCTGGAGGTCAGCCAGGTATGCCCGTTGCAATGTACCTTCCTGGCTACTCAACAAGGCCGGCGCAACCAGCCCGTTCGCCAACGCGCTTTGTACGTCAGGCAGTTTGATTTTGTAATAATTGACCCCGTCGACCCATGGCGCATTGGGTGCCTTGTCCAATGACAGCAAAAATAATGCGGCCGGGTGGTCAGTCTGATTGTTAGCACTTGCCATGCCATTGGCAGTCACGACGAAATACTTGTACACGGGCTGGCCCTCTGTATGGTGGCTCAACACCCGCGCAATTTGTGGGGCTGCGCTCACATACCCCATGTCCGGATCATCGGCTTCGGTAAATTCAAATAGGACACTTTCATCCTGACCAACGCTAGAAGGCTCGGTCACATCCAGCACTACCAGGCCGCGCGCAGCAGCGCCCAAGCCAGTTGCCAGCACGGTTTTCCAATTACCTTGGGCGTGCGCTGCGCCGGCTCCAACTTCCACGGCCAATCCTGATTCCAGCTTTGCTTCCGGGCTGATGAAGTCTGGCATCTGCGACAGTAATGCAGCGGGTAGGTAGGCGAACTGCTCAATTCCAGTGCTCGCATCAAAGCCGTGGACCATTCCATGGTTTGCGCTCAGATAGACCATGGGCGGACGCTTCAACTGCTGTGCAGCAAAGCGCTGGAAACTGGCTTCGAGCACGGAAAGGTTGGGGGCGCTTACATATTGAGGTGAGCCAATGGCTGACGCCTCAAGCAGGGAGTGGCGGCGGCGAAACAGGCTTTTGCCACTGCCTTGCTCATGGCTGCGATCACCGCGCAGATAGTCAAGGCGCAACGGCCCCAACTGGTCGCTGCCTGCCGGCGTTGGGGCGCGGTTGAGCTGAGCCTGCTGCGCGGCCGACAGCGACGCCCACTCCAGAGGAATTGCGCGCCAGGCATGACCATCCTGTCGCGCAGTAAAGAGCTTTCCACGAGTGGCAGCGTAATTAGGCCGCGTTGCAGAGCTTCTCAGTAAAGCAGCAGCGTCCCAAAGCACCTCACTCTGCACGGTTCCGAACGACGCTGGAGAGAGCGTGTTCAAGGCAGCCAAGGGCAACCGACGTTTAACCAGCGTGGCGCCTGTTGAAGTAACCACTCTGCTTTCATAGACGGTAAGATGCCCGGCTTCCACCTGTCCCGCAACCATCGAGGCATGCTGTGCGTCACTGCACATTGCCTGATTCTGCTGGGGGCCGGCATTGGACAGGGAATACACCCCTAAAAGACAGAAACATACCAGCGCAAAAAGAGCTGAATGGGTATGTTTTTTCTTATCAGCTTGAACCCTCATGTTTCAGCTCTCCTTGCGGTAAAAGGATTGCAGCACTACTTTGGTCTGGGGACGCACGCCAAACCCAATCGCTGTAATCCGATAGAGGAAGCGCGGCTGGGCGCCGTCTGCCGGCAAACCGGGAGCGCGATCAGGCAGCATTTCGATCAGGTAACGTGGCAACTGGCTGGGCAAGCTTCCTTGGCCTATTGGGAATACCCGGCCAGTAAAGGTGCCATAAGCAACCGTACGTACCTTGTCCGCCGCGGCTTCCTGCAAATCTACCAGCAGCCAATCCGGTGTCGCTGTGGCGCTGGATTCGCATAAGCCCAGGAAACGGTTGTTCGCCCCCTTGCCACAACCGGGCACGAAACCTTGGGTCGACTTAGGATTGAACAAGCTACTGCGTGAGCGCGATGCAATCGGTGAGCCGCGGATATCGAGCTCGGCATCCAGCAAGGCGGCTTCGGCGGCCAGGAAAGCGATCTGATGGTCGCGGTCATTGCGCGAGGCCTTTTCGCCCTGCAACGCCAGTTGGGCCGCAGACAGCCCCAACATGGCAACCGCTACCAGCATCAACAATGCCGTTACTAGCGCCACGCCCTGCATAGAAATCAGGCTGCGCCTCATGACGCTTTCTCAGCAATTGCTGGCGGCGGGCGCAGATTGCGCAGATAGACCGTCGTAGAAAACACTTGGCGCAGACGCGAACGCTCGGCCAAGGACAGTGCGTCCTCATCGATTACGGTCCCCGAGTCGCTGGCCCCCAAGGCCGCCGCGTGGGCCGGCCCGAACAGGGCATGCTGCCGAGGCGAACGTCCTGACAGCCCCTTACCCGAGCGCATCAACACCGACAGCTTCAGCGCGACCACCCGTTTCCAGTGGGTGCGCTGATTGAACGTGACGACGTCCGGAACACCTGCTGTCCCTTCCAACTCCTGATCCAGCCGATCCAGCGCACTGGCATTCAGAAATTGGTTGGGCAAGCCAT
This sequence comes from Burkholderiales bacterium, assembly GCA_038241705.1. Classification (GTDB taxonomy): domain Bacteria; phylum Pseudomonadota; class Gammaproteobacteria; order Burkholderiales; family Burkholderiaceae_D; genus JBBSSV01. Next base: position 5,639 of record JBBSSV010000090.1, read on the forward strand.
CGGCGTCGCTATCCAACCCATACAGAACCTGAAAGGATTCCACACCCCGGACCATCGCTTCCGAATTCCAACTGGTCTTGCCCTGGTATTTGCAGCGCAGTTCTGGCTCGCCACTCTGATCCTTGCCCACAAAGAAAATGCTCCAGCCGCGGCCATGTTCCTGATCTGCCGAAGCGGGTACGGCAAAGCCGGCGCAATTGAGCATGCTGCCATCTACAGTGTCAGCCCCTGCGCCAAAGAAGCGTAAAGCAAGCACGTCGCTGCCATTCACTGCAGATGCCATCGGCTGCGCCAGCGCCACAGTCGCCGCTTTGAGACTGCGCGCATCCAGTCCACGCACGGCTGCACTTAGGCTGGGCAGGTTCAGCATCGGTCCGGCTGCTTGGTCCCATGGCTCATAGCCGGCCTGCCGTACGGCACGCGACAACAACAGCAACGCATGCCGGCCACTTTCCTGCAAGCGGCCATGTTCATCATGGGCAATATAGGCTGCCTTACTCGATAACAACAAGGCTGCGCCGGCGGCCAATACCAGCAAGCCCGTGGCGCTAGCCACCAGCAATTCAATCAGGGTTACGCCTTGCTGAAAGCGCTGAATCCTGCAGGTCGGGGACTGTTTAATTGCCAGCGCCCCAAGAATAAAAGAGCGGTGTTTCATGCCGGCCCATCGCCGCCAAGGGCCACCGGCACAACGACCATCGGTCCAAAGCCCTGCCGCTGCAAATGCCCAGAGCTCAGCAAGCCCGCTCGCTGACGCGCCTGCCAGCCGATTTTGATGACGGTCGGGGCTGTAACTTCAGTCGATAAAGAGGCTGTGCAATGCCAATCCAAGCTGGACTGCGTGACGTTCCAGGGCGCTGCATCTTGACAAACCCTTAACCGCGCTGCCGGTAATGCCTGGTCCAGGCGATACAACCAGTCACTGAGATATAGCGTATGAAGGTCTGAAGTCGTACAGGTGCTTTGATAGCAGCCCGCCGTAGCCGGCAAGGCACGGCTGGGCGTATTAGATTGAAAGTCGAGCTGAAAGCCAGAAAAAGTAGACGCAGTTGGAGAGGCCACCTGCTCCAACGCGCGCAGATGCTGAGCCATTTCGGTTGCCAGCTGCAGCGCAGCAGTTTGATAGCTGGAATCCTGAGCCGTTTGCAAGGCGGTTGCCTGCAGGCCGGTCGAGCCGATTACTCCGATGGCTAGCACGAAGAGTGCAATCAGCACTTCAACAAGACTGAAACCACAGGCACAGCGGGTAACTTGACGCAAGAGAGTCATTGCCGGCGCAAAAACAAGAAGGAAGCAGCAAAATCGCTAAATTAGTTGCAATATAAACAACTATTTTGATATATGCAAGCTTGTTTTCAACGCTTTGTCCGAGTTGCTCAGATCAGTGGAAGGTTTGCGCTCCTGCCCCACTTCAGCGATCGCTGCCTGAAACTCGGCAACATCCTCAAAGCTTTTATAGACGGAAGCAAAACGGATATAGGCCACCTTATCCAGTAATCGCAACTCGTGCATCACCAGTTCTCCCACACGTCCGGAAGCAATTTCGCGTTCGCCACTGGAACGCAGGGCTTCTTCAATGCGATGGATTGCCTTGTCCACGTCTGGCGCCGGAACCGGCCGC
>JBBSSV010000091.1:0-7245 GCA_038241705.1 Burkholderiales bacterium
ACAATGACTGGGCGCGCAAGCTGCAAGTGCGAGACTCGACAGCACATGAATCGGAAGACGGGAGGAACGGCATACGTGAAGAATGGGCCACGTCAGGCAGCCCCGCCGCCTGTATCCAGCGCCATGCCACACTTGCTTGCGGCAGGCAGAAAGCGCCTAAAATGACTCTTCCCTTAACGATGACGCACTCCCTTGACCAGTCCACTTTGTTCACGTTTTTTTGCTCGCTGGACCAGCGCCGCCGCAGGTCGGCTTCAGGAAGTCCAGACCCTGTCCGAATTATCGCCGAGCCTGCCTGATTTTGCAGGTCTATTACAAGAACGCATGGCTGTAGAACACAGTTTAAAGGCTGCGATGCGGCAATTGCGCAACCTGACCATTTGCACCCTGATCGCTCGTGACCTGGAATACAAGGCAGATCTGGCTGAGGTGTTGCAAGTGATGTCGGACTTTGCCGACTTTGCCATCCAGACCCATGTCGACACACTGATGGCAGAGATGGTGGCGCTGCACGGCACGCCCTGGGGAGAACGCGCCGACATGGCGCAACAACTGATCGTCGTTGCCATGGGTAAGCTGGGCGGACGCGAACTCAATGTCTCCTCCGACATCGACCTGATCTTTCTGTATCCGGAAAGCGGTGATACTCGCACCAGTACTGAAGACCAACGCAGCCTGTCCAATCATGAGTTTTTTACCCGGCTGGGCAAAAAATTAATCGGTGCTCTGTCCGAACTGACCGGCGATGGCTTCACCTTCCGGGTCGATATGGCGCTGCGTCCGAATGGCGCGTCCGGCCCGCTAGTTGCCAGTCTGTCGATGTTGGAAGACTATTTGATCGTGCAGGGCCGCGAATGGGAGCGCTATGCCTGGGTCAAGGCCCGCGCCGTCACTGGCGACACCGCTGACATCGCTCGCCTGGAAAGTATCGTCCATCCCTTCGTCTATCGGCGCTACCTGGATTTTGGTTCGATCGACGCCCTGCGCACACTGCACGCGCAAATTCGGGCCGATGTCACCCGTCAGGAAGCGCGCCACCCCGATCGCCGCTACAACGTCAAGCTGGGCCGCGGTGGGATTCGCGAAATCGAATTCGTAGCCCAAGTTCATCAATTGATTCGGGGCGGTCGGGATGCAGGCCTGCGCGAACGCTCCACCCGTCAGACCTTGCGCCTGCTGGTGACCCTGCGTCTGCTGCCCGCCAGCACAGCAGACGAACTGCTGCACGCCTACACTTTCCTACGCAACCTGGAGCACCGCATGCAATACCTGGACGATGCCCAGACCCACTCGCTGCCCAACAACGAAACTGATCGCCTGACGGTGGCGCAGATGATGGGGTACGAAAGCAGCGCAACGCTACTGGCCGAACTTGAGCGCCAGCGTAATCTGGTTGCCGCACATTTCGATGCCATCTTTCGCGACAAGGACGCGGAACAGGCGGCCACGACCGACGACACCTCTCCCGCCCAGATTGAACTAGCGCTAGCCGACGTCGCCACTCCAGAGACCATGACCGGCTATTTACGAGACCAAGGCTTCCAACAACCCGATGGCTCCGCGCGTCGCTTGCTGACCTCGTGGCATTCGTCGCGCCTGCAAGCCCTGCCTGAACAAAGCCAGCACCGTTTGCTGGCGATCATCACGACTGCCCTGCCCCTCATCGCCGCCCTGCCCCAGGACCAGGATGCCACTCTGGGGCGACTGCTGGATCTACTGGAAGCCATCGCCCGGCGCGCCGCCTATCTGGCACTGCTACATGAATATCCCCAGGCCCTGCAACGCGTGGTGCGAATGATGCATGCCAGCGACTGGGCTGCGCGCTACCTGACACGCCACCCGCTGCTGCTGGACGAGCTGCTGGATGACCGCACTCTGAATGCTGCGCCCGACTGGCCTGTTTTTGCTGAAGAGTGCCGAAGCCAGCTGCAAGCCAGCGCTGGCGACACCGAGCGCCAGATGGATGTTCTGCGCGAGCTCCATCACGCCCAGCAACTGCGCCTGCTGGCCAAGGACCTCGAAGGCAGCATGACGGTGGAAACCCTAGCCGACCACCTCTCTAGACTGGCCGACATACTGGTGGGCGCCACCATCGATGCCGCCTGGCAAACGGTGCGCGGACGTCACCGACCGGTGCCGCTGTTCGCTGTTGTCGCCTATGGCAAGCTCGGCGGTAAGGAACTGGGCTACGCCTCCGACCTGGACCTGATCTTCCTCTACGACGACCCCAACCCCGAAGCACCCCAGCTCTACGCCCGGCTGGCTCAGCGCTTCATCACCTGGATGACCAGCCACACTTCGGCTGGCATCCTGTTCGATGTCGACATCGCCCTGCGCCCAGACGGTGCCAGCGGGCTGCTGGTGTCATCCTTTGCCGCATTTGAAAAATACCAGACTGAATCCGCCTGGGTCTGGGAGCATCAGGCGTTGACGCGATCACGCTTTTGCGCAGGCGATGAAGAGATTGGCGAACGTTTCGAGCAACTGCGTACGCAACTCCTGCGTCAACAACGCGACCCGGTCAAACTGCAGCAGGAAGTCGTTACCATGCGCCGAAAAATGCATGAGGCCCATCCCAACCGCTCTGCACTCTTCGACCTCAAGCACGACAGCGGCGGCATGACCGACATCGAGTTCTGCGTGCAATACCTAGTCCTGCACCATGCATGCAACTTTGCCGAACTAACACCTGACATCGGCAATATCGCGCTGCTGCGCCTATGCGGCAGCCTTGGACTGATCGACGCTAACCTGGCAAATGAAGTGGCCGATATTTATCGTAACTTTCGGCGCCAGCAGCACCAATTGCGCATGCAGGGAAAGGACAGGGCGCGCGTCGAGATGGAGCAGGCTCAAACTGCGCGGGATGCTGTACGCCGGTTGTGGGATAGCTTGTTTGCAGAAGAAACCGCCAGCTAAATGTGAGGTCGGTTCTGCCAAAGAAAAACGCCCCAAACAACGGGGCGTTTTTCTTCATGCTTCATCAGTAGGCTGGTATCGACTTCGATTTACTGTAACGCTTACTTCGCCTTCATCAGCGCAACCGTGGTATCCAGCATCCGGTTGGAGAAGCCCCATTCGTTGTCGTACCAGGAAGACACTTTCACCAGACGTCCCGAGACCTTGGTTAAGGTGGCGTCAAAGGTGCTGGACGCCGGATCGTGGTTGAAGTCGATCGATACCAGCGGCTCGGTGTTGTAAGCCAAGATGCCTTTCAACGGGCCGGAGTCAGCCGCTTCCTTCATGATGGCGTTGACTTCTTCTTCCGTGGTGTCGCGCGCCGCAATGAAGGACAGGTCCACCAGCGAAACGTTGATAGTCGGCACGCGGATGGCGTAGCCGTCGAGCTTGCCTTTGAGTTCCGGCAGCACCAGGCTGACGGCAGCAGCTGCACCGGTCTTGGTCGGGATCATCGAGTGCGTGGCCGAACGGGCGCGGCGCAGGTCGCTGTGCATGACGTCGGTCAGTACCTGGTCGTTGGTGTAGGAGTGGACGGTGGTCATCAAGCCATTGACCAGACCGATCTTGTCATTCAATGGCTTGACCAGTGGCGCCAGGCAGTTGGTGGTGCAGGAAGCGTTGGAGATGACGGTATCGCTGGCCTTGAGCACGTCGTGGTTGACGCCATAGACAATGGTGGCATCCACGTCCTTGCCGCCAGGCGCAGAGATGATGACTTTCTTGGCGCCACTCTTGATGTGGGCCGACGCTTTCTCTTTGGTGGTGAACAGGCCGGTGCACTCCAGCACCACGTCCACGCCCAGATCACTCCAGGGCAGCGCCGCCGGGTCACGTTCGGCATACACGCGGATGCGGTCACCATTGACCACCATGTAATCGCCATCAACCTCGACCGTGCCAGGGAAACGGCCATGCACCGTATCGTGACGAGTCAGATGAGCATTGGAGTTGGCATCGCCCAGGTCGTTGATGGCAACGATCTGGATATCGTGCTGCTCGCCACTTTCGTAGTGAGCGCGCAGGATATTGCGGCCGATGCGGCCATAGCCATTGATTGCAACCTTGATCGTCATGCTTTTTCTCCTGATGGGATGTGCCGGGCGCTATCTCGCCCATATTGTTGAACCGTGGCGCGCATGGGCGTGCTCTTGCCTGTTGGCGTCATGCCAGCACCGAACGCACCGCCGCGACAACCTTGTCCACGGTGAAACCGAAATGCTCGAAAAGCACGGCCGCCGGAGCCGATTCACCAAATGTGTCGATCCCGACCACTGCACCTTCTAGACCTACGTATTTGTACCAAAAATCGGTGACGCCGGCTTCAACCGCCACCCGTGGCAGACCCTTGGTCAGAACACTGTCCTTGTAGGCGGCGTCCTGCCGGTCGTACACGTCCGTACTAGGCATTGATACCACGCGCACCGCCACGCCATGCTGAGCCAGCGCATCTGCTGCCCGAATTGCCAGATCTACTTCAGAGCCGGTAGCGATCAGGATAGCTTGCGCATTGTCGACGTCGTGCAGCACGTAACCACCACGATGGATGTGAGTAATTTGCTCAGGCGTGCGCTCCTGGAATGGCAGGTTTTGGCGTGAAAAAATCAAACTGGACGGACCATGGCGGCGGGTGACCGCGTGCGACCAGGCCACGCCCGACTCGACCGTGTCGCAAGGACGCCAGTTGTCCAAATTAGGAATTATGCGCAGGCTGGAAATGTGCTCCACCGATTGATGGGTGGGGCCGTCTTCGCCCAGACCGATGGAGTCATGCGTAAAAACGAAGATCGAACGCAAGCGCATCAGCGCGGCCATGCGAATCGCATTGCGGCCATAGTCGGAAAAAGTCAAGAAGGTCGCACCAAAAGGAATGTAGCCGCCATGCAGGGCGATGCCGTTCATCATGGCGCTCATACCGAACTCGCGCACACCGTAGTTGATGTGGTTGCCAGCCTGGCCGGTACGCACGGCTGTGCATTCCTTCCAGTTGGTCAGGTTGGAGCCGGTCAGGTCAGCCGAGCCGCCCAGGAATTCCGGCAGGATCGGCGCCAGCGCCTGAATGGCGTTCTGGCTGGCCTTGCGCGTGGCGATGGTTTCTTTTTTCTCGACGCAGTTGTCGAGATAGGCCGCAACGGTTTCTAGAAAATTGTCGGGCAGTTCGCCCTGCATGCGCCGCTTCAGTTCTGACGCCAGTTTGGGGTGCTGGGCGGCATAGTCTTCGAATACGGTGTCCCACTCCTGCTGGGCAACTTGACCTTGAGCCTTGGCATCCCAAGCAACGTAAATGTCGTCGGCGATCTCAAAGGGGGCCGCCGTCCAACCCAGGGCCGCGCGCGTAGCCGCAACTTCTTTCTCGCCCAGCGCTGCGCCATGGACATCGGCAGTGCCGGCCTTGTTCGGGCTACCTTTGCCGATCACGGTCTTGCAGCAGATCAGCGTGGGCTTGCCGGCTTGCTTGGCGGCTGCAAGGGCCTGTTCCACCGCAGCTACGTCGTGGCCATCGATATTCTGAATGACGTGCCAGCCATAGGCTTCAAAGCGCTTGGGCGTGTCGTCCTGGAACCAGCCATCCACCTTGCCGTCAATCGAAATGCCGTTGTCGTCATACAGCACGATCAGCTTGGACAGGCCCAGGGTGCCGGCAAAGGAGCAGGCTTCGTGCGAAATGCCTTCCATCAGGCAGCCATCGCCGACGAACACATAGGTGTGGTGATCGACCACGGGAAAGCCGGGGCGGTTGAATTCGCAGGCCAGCAGGGTTTCTGCCAGCGCCATGCCGACCGCGTTGGTCAGGCCCTGGCCCAGCGGGCCGGTCGTGGTTTCGATGCCGGGCGTGATGTGGACTTCCGGATGGCCCGGCGTCTTGGAATGCATCTGGCGAAAATTACGCAGCTCTTCCATGGGCAGGTCATACCCCGTCAGGTGCAGTAGCGCGTAATGCAGCATGGAACCGTGTCCGTTGGACACCACGAAACGGTCACGATTGATCCACTGCGGGTCAGCCGGATTGTGGCGGTAATGCTTGCTCCAGAGAGCCACTGCGATGTCGGCCATGCCCATGGGCATGCCAGGATGGCCGGAATTCGCTTTCTGAACGGCGTCCATTGCCAGCGCGCGGATCGCATTGGCCATTGGGGTGGTGGTTTGCATGGAAGTCATGATGAGTGAAGTCGTTTAATGCGGCGGTTTGAGACAGCGCAGGAAGAGAGAGAAAACAAGCTGCAAAGTGGGGATTTTACCAGAGCCAACAGGCAAAAACCGCGCCAGCCTGGCGCAGTCGGCTGTCTTCATCTACAAGCGCGTAACGCTCACAGGCATTTTTTTGCGATAAGTTTTCGCAACGCTCTGACTGGTCAGCTAGCATGAAACCCGTTGTCATTCTGTATCCTTGCTGGACTCGCCCATTTCCCTGACTGGTGTTTCTATGCCCCGCTTCTACTGCGCCACACCCCTCGCGACCGGCCTCATTTTGAGCCTGCCGTCTGAGGTAGCTCATCATGTCCAAGTGCTGCGCCTAGCACCGGGTGCCCTGATCCAGCTCTTCAACGGCGAAGGCGGCGAATACGCCGCTCAAATAGTGGAAAAGGACAAGAAGCGCGTCAGCGTGACCATAGGTGACTTTTCCGGACGAGAAGCCGAATTGCCCTATGCGCTAACCCTGGCACAGGCTTTGCCAGAAGCGGCAAAAATGGACTGGATCATTGAAAAGGCGGTAGAGCTTGGCGTACACGCCATCCAGCCCCTAGCGGCTCAGCGTTGTGTGGTGCGACTGAATGCCGAGCGCGCGGAAAAGCGCCTTGGCCACTGGCAAGGGGTGGTGACCGCTGCATCTGAACAATGCGGCCGAAACCGCCTGGCGCAGGTGGCGTTGCCCCAGGATTTTCGCCAGTGGATTAGTCAGCGGGATCTGCACCGTCGGTTGGTGCTATCTCCGCGTGCGGAAACCTCCTTATCCTATTGGGCCAGGCATCAACCACCCCAGGACTTGACGGTGGTCATCGGGCCCGAAGGTGGCTTGACTGAACAGGAAGAAGATCTGGCCCGGCAACACGGCGCCCTGTTGTTTTCTATCGGGCCGCGCATCTTGCGCACCGAAACCGCTGGACTGGCGGCGGTTGCCGCCCTGAACGCGCTGTGGGGAGAGTTATGAGTCAATGGTTGCAACGCCTGTTCCGGCAGGAAACGGAGATTCCACCCAAGCTCTGGGCAGAAACCGTCATCGCCCTGCCCTGTCTGCAACGTCTGCATTCCAACAAACTAGCCATTCTCAAGCAGCAGGCTGAAACC
>JBBSSV010000092.1:0-7185 GCA_038241705.1 Burkholderiales bacterium
ATGTAGGATTCGCCAAGCCGGGCCTTCCAGATCATCGAACTGCCCCCCGTCCGACGCTTTGAAAAAAAGCCAGATGGCAAAGAACACCACGCCTACGCTCATGGGAATCAACAGGTACAACACTTCCATTTACTTGTCTCTCAGTTCTTGAATTGCTGCAATGCCGCATCTGCTACAGGGGACCCCTGCTTTGACGCGGATCGCTCATTTCTGTTATTGGCTGAAGCGATTTTCTTTGGATCGGATCTGGAAAGACGGCGCAAGCGCAAGGCATTGCCCACCACCAAGGCCGAACTCAGCGACATGCCAATGGCCGACATCCAGGGACTCAACAGGCCCAAAGCCGCTGCCGGAATGGCGGTAAAGTTGTAGATCGTTGCCCAAGTCAGGTTCTGACGAATGACTCGCATGGTTTTGGCCGCTGCAATCGCGGTGTCGCGGACTGAACCCAGGCGACCTGAAAGCAGCACCGTATCCGCATGGGCCTGGGCCATTGCTGCGCCGGAGCCCATGGCAAAAGACACATCTGCTGCGCGAATGACCGCAGCGTCGTTAATGCCGTCACCTACCATGGCCACAACCGCACCCTGCTTCTGCAGGGCCTGCACATAGGCCAATTTTTCTTCGGGCAGGCATTCGCCCTGCGCGCTTTCTATTCCTAACTGGCGAGCAACCTGCTGCGTCACCGTCTGCTGGTCGCCGCTGAGCAGGACGATTTCCTTTCCTTGGGCCTTGAAGTAGTCCACGACCTCTCTGGAGTCTTCCCGCAAGGCATCGGACAACTTGAAGCACGCCAACCATCCCTGAGCCGAGCCAAGGTAAACCGGGGTCAGTCCGGTTGTATCCACGTCCCGTGCAATCGGGACCGGTGCTTTAGTCCATTCCTGCACAAACGCGGCACTGCCTAGGCGATAGCGCACGCCTTCGATTGCGCCTTCCAGGCCCAGGCCCGGAGTGTAGCTGACCTCATCCGAAGTCAGGTTGCCCTGCCCTTTTCCTGCAGCTTTTTTTGCTGCAGAAATAATGGCTAGGCCCAGCGGATGGGCGCTGCCCGACTCCAGCGTAGCCGCCATCTGCAGCAAACGAGTTTGCCCGGTGGAATGAAAGTCTTCGACTTCCTCCACCACCAGCCGGCCCATTGTCAGAGTGCCGGTCTTGTCGAATATCACGTGGGTCGTGCGATGCAGGGCTTCCAGCACATGTGGCTGCATGACCAGTACACCCTGGCGCACTAGCCGGTCGGTCGCTGCCGCCAAGGCGCTGGGGGTTGCCAAGGATAACGCACAAGGACAGGAAACGACCAGAACTGCGATGGCAATCGGCCAGGCACGCGCGGCATCGGCCCAAGACCAATACGCAAACACGGCCACAGCGAATAGCAGCAGCGCCGCTACAAACCAGGCTGCCACCTTATCTGCCCATTGGGCGATCTGCGGCTTGCCCTGCCCCGCCCGCTCGACCAGCTTGATCAAGCTGGACAGCGTGCTGTCCTGAACTGTGTTGGTCACTTGCATAATCACGGTCTGGCGGACGTTGACGGCGCCGCCAGGCAAGATATCGCCGACCTTGCTGCGCATCGGCGCGCTTTCCCCAGTCATCAGCGACATATCAATCGCCGATTCGCCCGCCACCAGCACGCCATCGGCGGCAATCACTTCACCCGGCTTGACCTGGATGAAGTCACCTGCGACCAATGCTGCTGCCGCAACGATTTCGCTGACGGTGGACGCGGGATAGTCGCCCAATCTTGCGGCTGAGGCCGGCGCCGCATGCTGCAGGCGCTCCAAGGCCGACGCCGCCTTGCGCCTGGCCACCTGTTCAAAATAGCGACTGCACAGCAGCAGGAAAATGAACATGGTGACCGAGTCGAAATAGACTTCGCCATGGCCCTTGAAGACGGCAACGGTACTGCCGATAAAGGCCGCACTCATGCCCAGCACCACTGGCACATCCATGCCCAAGGTAAGGTTTTTCAGGTTATGCCAAGCGCCGGCAAAGAAGGGACGGGCCGAGTACAGGATGGCTGGCAAGGTCAGCAGCAGGCTAGACCAACGCATCAGAGCATCCATGTCGGCCTCGATGGCACCTTCAGCTGAAATATAGGCTGGAAAGGCATACATCATCACCTGCATCATCGATAGCCCGGCGACAAACAGCTGACGGAACAGGGTGCGACTGGACTTGCGCAACTGCTCGCCATGCTTGAGCGGATCGTAGGGATAAGCGGTATAACCAATTTCGCACAAGGCGCGCAGCACGTTGCTGGGCTTGCAGGTCTTACTGTCCCAGGCGACTTGCAGGCATTCGGTGGCCACGTTCATATTAATCGCGTGCAGACCCGGCACCTGGCCAAGACGACGTTCGATCAGCCAGATACAAGCGGCACAGCGAATGCCTTCGACGGAAAAAATCGCTTCGCTATCTGCGGGGCCCTCGGCACTCGCCCGGGCAAAGCGCTGCAGGGAGTCGGGAGTGTCATACAGTTGTAACTCTGCCGGGATCAATTTCTGCTGCTCGCCGGACGGCGCAAACGCAGTTCTGGTCTGGTAATAGCTGGTCAAGCCACTGTCGACAATGGTTTGCGCCACCGCTTCGCAGCCAGGGCAGCACATAGGCTGCTCGGTGCGTGCGATGCACACGCGCCAGTTGCTGCCAGAAGGAACCGGCAGGCCACAATGGTAACAATCCATGGCCTGCAATTCGTTGCTCGGGCGCTCCAGTTGTGAGTAATTTGCCGCAGAAGAGTCGACAGTGCCGTTCACGGCAGAAGCTTGGTCAACGCTTGCTTCAGATAACGCTTTCAAGGTAGTTGTCATCCATGAATGGTCGGCGTGACGCAAAACATATCGAGCCAACCAAGAGAGAAACCGTTTGCCACGCGAACCAGACCGATGACACCAAAGCTAAGCACGATCAGTCCGCTGATCAAACGTACATTGCGCCGACGAGCCCAATCCTTGAAACGGTTGCCGAGCATGCCCATCGTCAGCAAAGTGGGCAAGGTACCCAAGCCAAAGGCCAGCATGACCAGGGCGCCAGAAGCAGCCGAGCTCGTCATCATGGCCGTCAGCAATACGCTATAAACCATGCCGCATGGCAGCCAGCCCCATAGACCACCCAATGCCAGCGCCTTGAGCGGGCTATCCATGGGCAGCAGCGGCTTGATCAGCGGTTGTACATGTCGCCACACCACCTGACCACCCCGCTCCAGATAAGTCAGACCGCGCCAGGCATCCATCAGGTACAGGCCCAGCGCCAGCAGCATCAGATTGGCCAACACATAGCCTACCAACTGAAAAGAGGAAACCTGCACCATGACTTGCGCACCGTTGGCAACACCTCCGGCGATGGCACCCGCCACGGCATAACTGCTAATGCGCCCGGTGTTGTACATGACTACGCGGAAAGCGTTTTCCCACACCACACTTTGTGTGTTCGTAACGAGTGTAGCTTGCGTGACGACTGGGACAGGAAAAGGTCGGCGGGTTGGCTGCGCCATGCTCAGCGCACTGACAATACCGCCGCACATGCCAACGCAATGCACGCTTCCCAGGAGGCCCACCATGAAAATAGGCAGGAGACTGATACCAGCCACGTTCGATTACCTCATCTAGTCTTTGCGCAGCGCCGTCGCTGCACTGCAGCAGGCAGCTGCCAAGGCAGAAATTCGTGCAATCGGACGAGACATCTGGCTTTGAACTTACTCACAAGCACCGCTGCACCGTCAAGCCTGACGCCCAAATGCGTTAAAGCAAACAGGATACGCCGTTTTGCCCACCGTCACAGAAGCCTTGGGTTTGGGTGCGGTTCAATTGCCAAGGTTGAACGAACGCGGTTGAGAGGCAAGCCACCAAACTGTCATAATGAATACAAGTTTACCATTTCAGCAGGCATCCTTGAGCTTGGAGGGCGTCGTAGAGATAACGGCAGGGAGAAGTAAAGAGGGGGATATAACAAGATGCTTGCTACCGGCACGCATCTTGTTATCAGGTGAATCTAAAGAAAACAAACCCTTTTGAGCAGCCAGCTGACCGGTTCAGGGTGATTAATTTCCTACTCAGTGGCAGTCAGGAACGTCCTGCGCAAGATAAACCTCGAAGGCAATATTGCGCACCAACGTATCGAGCTGCTTAGCCACGAGCCGACTTGCCTGCCAGTCTTTCTCTGCTTTACGCACGAACTGCACGCTTTCCTGATCCTGCGTCGAAGCGGCGATCACCAGGGCGTGACGCGTCAGCTCCGGCTTCAGGCGAGCAGAAAATTTCTTCCATCCCGGCATGCGCAGCAATATCTGCAAAAAAGTATCGCCGTGAACCGCTGCATCACACGCCCCTACGCGCAAGGCCAGTAAGGAATCGGCCGGTGCCTTGTGGACGACTTCGACTGCGCCATAACTGGCCGCCATTTTCCCGACATACGAACCACCTTCTGACAGGCAGACACGCTTCCCTTTCAAATCCTGCCAGCGTCGAATGCGGGTGTCGGTGCGCATGATGGCCATGGGCGCGGCGTCATACCCAGTTGAAATCGGGGTAGCCTGCGGCAAGAAAGAGTCATCTGTCTTGCCGACCTTGTCGATGGGCACGGTGAGCATCAGCAGGTCGACTTTCTTTATCTGCAGCAAGCTAGCACGGCTGGCGGCACTGGTCTGGACCGTTTGCAAAGGTAGGTTCAGGCACTGCGCCAGATTTTCAGCCATAAAGGTTTCCAGATTTTCCGGGCTGCGAAAGCTGTCTCCTCCGACATGAGGAGGAAGCTTGTGCTCGACGCCAGTCAGCAAAGCACCGCGCTGAGTTGCGCTTTGTATGGCATGGGCTGGGCTCGCGAAAAGACTACACACCAATGACAGCATCAGCGTTCCTGCCAGTGCACCAAGATGCCATCTGACGCGCTGGCATCTAAAGAAAAATTTGTTTGTCAGGCGTTTGATGCTTGCTGCCGAGCGCAGCTGGCTTTGTACTTTATACATATTGATACCGCAACACTCGATGCTTCAGGTTTTCAAGTAAAAGTTGATCAATCAAGGGGGCCAGAATACCGATAGCCAAAATATTCATCATGACACCCGCCATGTCAGCAGTTTCGCCCGCGTAGGACAATGAGCGCCCCAAACCCTTGCCGAATCCGATCAGCATTTCTGCGGAAATCAGGGCGCGCCAAGCATTGCCGAATGCCAGTTGCGCGCCAGTAATCAGTTCTGGCATGACTGCTGGCAAGTAGACCCGGCGCAACATATCAAAGCGCGACGCGCCCATGACCATGGCCGCCGACACGTGGACTTTTTGCACGCTTTCGGTGGCATTCATTACTGACAGCGCTGCCGGAAAGAACGCAGCCAGCGCCACCACCACGATGATCGGCATGTTGCCAAAGCCCATCAAGATCAGGAACAGCGGCACCCAAGCGATCGAAGGGATCGACTGCAGAATGATGATGGCCGAGCGCAACACTTCCCGAAAGAAAAATAGTACGCCGCCAACCAGGCCAAAGCCGATACCTAATACCAAAGCACTGCTATAACCGCCTGCCAGGCGCATTAGGCTGCCCCCCAGCGCTTCACGAAAGTTAGGCGTTTGGATTTCTTCCCACAATCGCACCATCACCGTGGGCACGTCCGGCATCAGGAAGGACGGCAAAATCCAGGCGGCAATTTGCCAGCCCAGCAGGATCAGCCCGATGGCCAGGACCATGGCCATTTTCTTTGTATTACCGGAAAGACGTGTCTGGGTACTCATGATCTGCTTAAAAAAAACAGAATGGCCGGCATTGTGCCGGCCATTCTCAAACTTTATATGTGGATTGGCGACTCGCTGGTGATGCCGGAAAGCACTGCAGCGGGCGGCCATTATCTTACAACTTGCGTGCCTTCTGCCATGATAGATCGGTAATGCTCTTGACATCAAAAGGCTTTCCATCGCGAGTCTTGAGCGAACCCTGCGCTTGCATGATGGCAGCGATTTCCTGCATGCGCGCTTCCTCGCTAGGCGTCAGCACGGCACTAAAAGTCTGGCTCTTGATGGCGTCGCGAATCACGTCTTCGCGTGGTACATCACCTTTTTTCAAGGTTTTCAATGTTGGGGTAGAGATGAAATAGCTGGCAATCAACTTGGCGCCTTCCTGCGGCTTGTTCGTCAGCAGATCAATCGCTTCTTTTTGCGCATCCAGGGTTTTCCACACTGCCTCGCGGCGCTTCTTTAGGGTTTCACCCGAAGTGATGACCACCATGCAAGGGAAAGGCCAGGCTTCGCCCACCTCGTAGATTTCCTTGACCGGTGCAGTCAAACGGGCAATCGTGGCTTGAGGCTCGAACAGGAAGGCGGCATCAACGCGCTTGCCTACTAGGGACTGCACCGCCACTTGTGGACTGACGCCCATAATATTCACATCATCCGAGCTCAGACCAGCATTCTTCAGCACCACGCCCTTCAAGACGGTGTCGGCTGTGCTGCCTTCGGCTTGGGATGCCAAGATATGGCCTTTCAGGTCCGCCACCTTGTCGATGCCGATCCCTTCACGCACCAGCACGGCATGGTAACCATGCTGGGCACCGCCCACGACCTTGAGATCTGCGCCGCGCGACGCCCAAGCCACCGCATTGGTAAAGCCCAGCACGCCGCTATCGAGTTGACCGCCGACGATGGCCTTGATCAAGTCAGTACCAGACTTGAACTCAACCAGCTCAACATCCAGGCCGTGTTTTTTGTAAAACCCCCCTTCATAGGCGGCAATGGCTTGCGCGTCATCCATCACACGTAGATAACCCACCTTGAACTTCTCTGCCGCCGAGGCGGAACCGGCTACGGCAAAAGCCGTCAACCCTGCCAACAATAATTTGGATATTTTCCCTGGTGCTTTCATTACGCTACTTCCTCTAAGAGTTCTTGTGTTTTGGTAGTGGTTTCCTGGCCTGCCTGAATGCCCAGCAAGCTCAAAATCTCGCGGCGCATATCGGCAAAACCGGAGAGATCATGGGTTTTATCTTGACTTTGCAAATGGAATTCCTTGAGCACGATCGCGGGCCGCTTGCTGAACACCAAGATGCGGTCGGCCAGAAACAGAGCTTCATCTACATCATGAGTAACGAGCAAGACGGTTGGCCGGTGCTCAAGAATTAACTGGCGCAGCGCATCCTGCAAGGTCATGCGCGTCAAGGCGTCCAGGGCACCGAAAGGCTCATCCAGCAAC
>JBBSSV010000093.1:0-7116 GCA_038241705.1 Burkholderiales bacterium
CGGCTTGCGAAAGAACTCACTACCGTGTCTGGAAATATTTTTTTGGTTGGCCTGATGGGGTCCGGCAAGACCACCGTCGGGCGCGTCCTGGCAAAAAGGCTCAACAAGCGCTTCATTGATTCCGACCATGAGATCGAGGCCCGTACCGGCGCCTCGATTCCGGTCATCTTTGAAGTCGAGGGCGAAGCCAGCTTTCGCCGGCGCGAAGCCGACATCATCCGTGAACTGACTGCCTTGGACGATATCGTGCTCGCCACGGGAGGCGGTGCCATTCTGAATGCCGACAGCCGGGCACTGCTGAAGCAACGTGGCACGGTGTTGTACTTGCGCGCCAGCGTCGCCAGCTTACTCCAGCGCACCAGCCATGACAAGAACCGGCCTTTGCTCCGGGTAAGCAACCAGCGTCAGCGGATCGAAGAACTGGCACTGGTGCGCGACCCGCTGTATCGCGAAGTCGCGCACCTAGTGATTGACACTGGCCGGCCCAATGTACAGTCACTGGTCCAGGCAATTCTGGCGCGCCTAAGTGCGGCCTCCCGCCAGCCAACGTCTTCTCAAACAATTCTGGAAGCAGTAGCGACCAAGTCGACCGCTGCTTCCTCTTTTTCTGATTCCATGCCTTTGCCCATTAACCTCGTAGTCCCGCTGGACGACCGCAGCTATCCCATCCTGATTGGCAAAAACCTATTGGAAGACATCGAGCAGTTGCGCCGTTTGGTACCGGGCAAGCGGGTAGTGGTAGTCACCAATACGATTGTCGCCCCCCTGTATCTGGAAGCCTTTAGCTGCGCCCTGAGCGCTGTCGGCAAGCAAGTGTTGCCGATTGTCCTGCCCGACGGTGAGGAAGAAAAAAATTGGCACAACGTCATGCGAATTTTTGATGCGCTGCTGGCAGACAAGTGCGATCGCAAGACCACCTTGATCGCCTTGGGCGGCGGAGTGATCGGCGATATGACTGGTTTTGCTGCGGCCACCTACATGCGCGGTGTGCCGTTTGTGCAGGTGCCTACGACCTTGCTGGCGCAGGTGGACTCCTCGGTGGGCGGCAAGACCGGCATCAACCACCCCCAAGGCAAGAACATGATCGGTGCCTTTTACCAGCCGCAAGCGGTGCTGGCCGATATCGCCACGCTCGATACGCTGCCGTTGCGTGAACTGGCAGCGGGCCTGGCGGAAGTCATCAAGCACGGCGCCATCATCGACCCCATGTTTTTTAACTGGTTAGAGACCAACATGGCCAAGCTGGTCGCGCGCGATCCGGCGGCACTGGCCCATGTCATCCAGCGCTCATGCGAAATCAAGTCAGACGTCGTGCGTCAGGATGAGCGTGAGAGTGGCTTGCGTGCGATCCTGAATTTCGGTCATACCTTTGGTCATGCGATTGAAGCCGGGCTGGGCTATGGCAAATGGTTGCACGGAGAAGCCGTCGGATGCGGTATGGTCATGGCGGCTGATCTGTCCTGGCGCATGGGTTACCTTAGTCAAGCCGAGAACCAGCGTATTCGCGCTCTGGTGGTCGCTGCCGGACTGCCGATGGTAGCGCCCGATCTAGGCCAGCAGCGCTGGCTCGAATTGATGGAAGTCGACAAGAAAAACGAAGGCGGTCAGATGCGCTTTGTCCTCCTGAAGCCTCTAGGCACTGCTCTCATCACCTCCGTACCACAGGAGTTGTTACTGCAGACCCTGAGTGCCTGTACCCAACCGACATGAATCCAGAACAGCACCTCGCTCAATATGCTGTGCGCTCGACTCAGTCCCGCGGGCGGCGGTTTGCAGAAGAGTCGTCGCCGTCGCGCACAGAATTCCAGCGTGACCGTGACCGTATCGTCCATTCCACCGCGTTTCGCCGGCTCGAGTACAAGACTCAGGTATTCGTCAATCATGAAGGCGACCTGTTTCGCACGCGCCTGACCCACAGCATCGAAGTGGCCCAGATTGCGCGCTCGATTGCCCGCAACCTGGAACTGAATGAAGATCTGGTTGAGGCGATTTCGCTGGCGCATGATTTGGGTCATACGCCCTTTGGTCATGCTGGCCAGGACGCCTTGAACGCCTGTATGCAGCAATACGGCGGCTTCGAGCACAATCTTCAGAGCCTGCGGGTGGTCGATGCGCTGGAACAGCGCTACGGCGCCTTCGACGGCCTGAACCTGATGTTCGAGACGCGCGAAGGTATCCTCAAGCATTGTTCGCTGACGAATGCATGGGAGCTGGGCGATGTGGGGGAACGTTTCATTGATCGTACGCAGCCCAGCCTGGAAGCGCAGCTGGCTAACCTGGCCGATGAAATTGCCTACAACAATCACGATATCGACGATGGCTTGCGTTCTGGTCTGCTGACACCGGCGCAGATGGAAGAGGTCGAGCTGTATGCGCGCTACCGGCGGGAAGTCGAGAGGATCTATCCGGGCATCCAGGGACGCCGTGCCATTCATGAAACCGTGCGGCGCATGATCAATGCGCTGGTCACCGACCTGATCGAGACCTCCAGGCAGCGTATCTGTACTGAACAACCTACCTCGATCAAAGACGTGCGCCAAGGTGCGCCAATGATTGCCTTTTCACCCGAGATGGCGGCCCAGGCCACATTGCTGAAGCAGTTTTTGCGCCTTAATCTGTATCAGCACTTTCAGGTCAACCGTACTACCAGCAAAGCCAGGCGGATCGTGCGTGAACTGTTCGACGCCTTTATGACAGAACCCAGTCTGTTGCCGCCGGCCTACCAGGTTCCAGCCAAACAGGGGAGCGAAATGGAGGCGGTGCAGGTACGCCTAATTGCTGATTATATTGCTGGCATGACCGATCGGTATGCCATGCGTGAGTATCGCCGCCTGTTTCAGGTGGACGAAATCTAAGCCGGAATCTAGCCTGAGCAGTAAGTCATCGATGCAGTCGATCGAGGAAATAACCACAAAAAAAGCGCCTTGGTAAAGGGCGCTTTTTTGTGCTCAAGCCAGCCTCAGTGTGCCGAGGGATGCTGACTTGCCAAGAGTGGCTCAGGCAGAAGCCGGCGCATCATCAGTTTCAAGGTCGGCATTCAGGTTCAGATGACGCACTTCTGAATGATGGCTTTGCTGCTTGGTCTTGTACTTGACCACCTGGCGATCAAGCTTGTCGATCAGACCGTCGATGGCAGCGTACATGTCCTGCGCGGCGCATTCGACATGGATGTCCTTGCCACGTAAACGCATGGTGATTTCTGCTTTTTGCCGCTTTTCCTTTTCTGCCAAATTTTCCACGGTCAGGATAACGGAAATATCAATGACTTGGTCAAAATGACGCTTGATGCGTTCCAATTTGTTTTGTACGTATTCACGAAGGGCGGGCGTCAACTCGATGTGATGTCCACTGATGGTCAAATTCATACAACACTCCTTTGTGATGGTTGCCGCAGGCGCGATCAACTCGGAATGGCCTGCTGTGGCAAAAGCCAGCTCGGCAACGTGGGGAAGGTGCAAAACTACAAGGACTTGCGCAGGTTGACGGGAGGAATCCTGAGGACATCTCGGTATTTTGCGACAGTACGTCGCGCCACCTTGATGCCCTGTTCTCCCAACATGTCTGCAATTTTGCTATCGGAAAAAGGATTTTTCGGGTCTTCCGCTCCTATCAATTGTTTGATCAGGGCCCGTGTTGCCGTGGACGATGCTTCACCGCCAGCTTCAGTGGCAACATGGCTGCCGAAAAAATACTTCAACTCAAACAGTCCATGCGGGGTCAGCATGTATTTTTGCGTTGTGACACGAGATATGGTGCTCTCGTGTAAACCCAGTGTATCAGCTATTTCACGCAGCACAAGCGGACGCATCGCGACTGCGCCATGAGAAAAAAAGCTGCGTTGACGCTCTACAATAGCCTCAGACACGCGCAGGATCGTGTCGAAACGCTGGCGCATGTTCTTGATCAGCCAGCGCGCCTCCTGCAACTGGGTATTGAGCGAACCGTCGCCCTTATTCTGGCGCAGAATGCTGGCATACAGGCTGTTGACGCGCAGGCGCGGCATGACTTCCTGGTTCAGGCTGACCTGCCAGCCAGCCTTGCAAGGCGTGACGATCACATCCGGTACCACGTAGTCCGAATGACCCGCATCGAAGGCGGCCCCTGGGTGTGGATTGCAGCGGATGATGACCGCTTGGGCTTCGCGCAAATCTTCGTCGTCGCAATCCAGCGCTTTTTTCAGCTTGTTGAAATCGCGCTGTGCAAACAGGGTCAGGTGTTGCACAACAATGGCCAGGGCGCAGCGTCGCGTCACCATGGGAATGTTGGGTAGGCGCCGGATCTGCAGACCTAAGCATTCCGCTGCGTCGCGTGCGCCAACGCCGGCCGGGTCAAAGCTTTGCAACAGTTTTAAGGCAATGGAAAGCTCTTCTAGTCCGACATCGAGCACCGCTGGCAGCCGCACGTGGATGTCGTCCAGGGACTCTTCCAGATAACCCTTGTCATTCAAGGCGTCGATCATCAGCTCGACCAAAGCGCGGTCGCGCACATTGCTGACGGTGACGCGCATCTGTTCCAGTAAATGGTCTCGTAGGCTTAAAGAAGCCGCACCCAACTGAGGCAGGGAATCTTCATCGTCGGGCTGGCGCGAACTGCGGCCGCCTTCGTCGACATGCCATTCCCGCTCGACGCTAGTAGGCAGGGGCGGCTCTGGGCGGATGTCATGATTGCCAATGGTTTCATCGCCCGCTTCGGAGACTGCAGTATCGGCATGGCCAGTATCACTATGCTCGGTCGCCACATCGGGCGCAGAGGAAGACGTAGTGTGGATGGCGCCATCCCCCATCAGCCGCACCGAGTGATCCAGCGGATCATCCAGACGCTCCAGCATGGGGTTGTCTGCCAGAATTTGCGACAGTTCTTGGTGCAACTCCAATGTCGACAACTGGAGCAGTCGAATCGACTGTTGCAACTGGGGCGTCAGCGCCAGGTGCTGGGACATCCGAAGCTGGAGGGTGGGTTTCATGGTGTGTCGTGCCTACATGCGGAAGTGTTCGCCTAAATAGACCCGGCGCACGGATTCGTCGGCAATAATCTCTTCTGGTGCTCCGCTGGCCAGAACCGAACCCTGGTTGATGATGTAGGCCCGGTCACAGATACCCAGGGTCTCGCGCACGTTATGGTCGGTAATCAGAACCCCGATTTCGCGCTCTTTCAGGAAGCGCACGATGCGCTGGATTTCGATCACGGCAATCGGATCGACGCCGGCAAAGGGTTCATCCAGCAAAATGAAACGTGGGCTGGTGGCCAGCGCCCGGGCGATCTCCACGCGTCGGCGTTCGCCACCAGAAAGCGACAAAGCCTGATTGCTGCGCAGCGACTCAATCTGCAATTCTTGCAAGAGTTCCTCCAGGCGCTGATCGATAGTTGCCTTGGACAAGCGCTTGCCGTTTTCGCGCTGCAGTTCGAGTACTGCCCGAATATTGTCTTCCACCGTCAGTTTGCGAAAGACCGAGGCTTCCTGCGGCAGGTAAGACAGGCCGCGCATGGCGCGCTGATGAATCGGCAGACTCGAAATCGGCAGACCGTCGAGTTCGATCTCGCCGCCATCGGAAGGCACCAGCCCGACGATCATATAAAACGAGGTGGTTTTGCCGGCGCCATTTGGGCCCAGCAGGCCGACGACTTCGCCGCTGCTGACTTCCAGCGAGACGTCATGCACCACCTGGCGCATCCCATAGCTTTTCTGCAAACCGCGCACGATCAGGGTACTGGCCATCTCACTTTCCCTTGTCATCGTTGCGTGGCTGGATGATGACCTTGATACGTCCGGCCCCCGGCTTGCTGATGCCGGAGGGGGTATTGTTGACGGAATAGTATTCGGTCTTGCCATCATAGGAAATGAAGTCGCCTTCTATCTCGTCAGTGGGACGCTTGCCTTCAAGCAGAGCAATCTTTGCTTTGACATAAAAATTGGCGACCTCGGTCTTGCCGTTATAAACGATGCGGTCGGCGGCCTGGCCTTCCATCCACAGGTCGGGTCCGCCATCGCGCTTCTGACGGAAGGTTGCCAACTGTCCTTTGCCGGCATACAGCGTGGCGTACTGATAACCTACCGCGTCCTGAGAAAACACCATTTTTTCTGCCTTCAACACCAGCGTGCCCTTCGTCAGCACGACATTGCCGGTGAATGTGCTGACCTGACGCACATCGTCGAACCCCATTTCATTGGCTTCGACATTAGTGGGCGCGTTGGCATCTTCTTTGGCAGCCTGGGCCGCAAAAGACAGGGCCATCAGGCATATCAAAAAATAAATTCGTTTCATTAACAACATGGTGGAAGACGCCATCGGTTATACCTCATTCGTCCGGAGGTCGGGCTGAGGCTGGGGGAGAAGGTTGATATGTAGCATGGACCCTACCCGAGAGAAACATTTCACGGGTGGCATTGTTGACGAACAGGTCGTCGCCCTGCAAGCGGGAAGCGCCTAAGGTGATCAAGGCCGGTTGGTCGGTCTGCATGATGTCTTCATCTGTCAGCACCAGGAGATATTCCGAGGAGAGATGAAAATGTTCATCATCGGGTGTGGCCGGGCGGTCGATGTGGACATCGTCATAGAGGTGGATCTTGTTGTGCTGGTTGTCGACGATGGCCCGTTGTGCGGTCCCAGTAAGGGGGGCATGCTCACTGCTAAGGCTGTGGACTACGGGCTGTTCGATTCGCAGGGAGTCGTCTGTCGGATGGTGGGTCATGCGCTGACCAGCGATGTTGTAGCGGGCCTCGCCCGTAGTCGACAGGCGTAGGTAGTTGAAGTTTTCGACGTAGTAGTCCGGCTCTTGGTGTTGACTCGAGGAACTGGCGCTGTCGTCATTCTTGCGCATCACTTGCAGTCCCCAGAAACTGGCCAGCGCCAGGATAGCGACCAGCGCCAGCAATATCGGCAGACGCAGACGGCTGCGGTTCATGCCAGGTAGGACGCGATCTGGGCGTCGTACTGCCCTTGGGCTTGCAGGACGAAGTCGCAGACTTCGCGCACAGCGCCCTGGCCGCCGGGTGCGACGCTGACATAATGCACGCGGCTGCGCACTTCCGGATGGCCGCCGGGCACGCTGGCAGCAAAGCCGACGCGGGTCAAAACTGGCAGATCGATCACATCGTCGCCGATGTAGCCACAGGCA
>JBBSSV010000094.1:0-6931 GCA_038241705.1 Burkholderiales bacterium
ATTTCCTCTTCGGTCAGAAATTCCAGTTTGGTGATGCCGATTCCATGCTCACCAGAAATCACGCCGCCCAGAGAGCGCGCCAGTTTCATGATGCACGCCACCGTGCGATGCGCGTCCTGCAGCATTTGGTAATGGTCAGAGTTGACCGGAATGTTGGTATGAACGTTGCCATCACCAGCGTGCATGTGCAGGGCGACAAAGACCCGGCCGCGCAGGACGCGCTTGTGGATGGCGCTACACTCTTCCAGAATCAGCCGGAAAGTACCGCCATTGAAAATCTGACGCAGGCCAGTACGGACTTCCGTTTTCCAGGATGCACGGATGCTGTGGTCCTGGATCAGATCAAACAGCGTGGCTTCTGGCTGGCGGGCGCTGCGCTGATCGAAGGCCTCGGCCAGATGGCCCAGTGCTAGCGCGTCCAGATCGGCGCGCGCCTCCTGCAAAGGCGTATCCAGGTGCGTCAGGAAATAGGTCCAACGCTGGTGCATCAGATCCAGCAACTGCGTGGCCTGGCTGACCCGGTCTTCCAGCAATTCGGCTGGCGGCACATCATCGGCATCGGCATCGGCGTCGTCGCTTTTGCCCAGTGGCAAATGGCCGTGACCGAAAAACACACCCAGTTCGTTCAACAACTGCAGCTTATTAGCCAGCGACAATTCGACGTTCATGCGTTCGATGCCGTCGGTGTATTCACCCATACGGTCCAGCGGAATCACCACGTCTTCATTGATCTTGAAGGCGTTGGTGTGCTTGGCAATGGCCGCGGTGCGGGCTCGGTCCAGCCAGAAACGTTTGCGCGCCTCCGGGCTGACGGCAACAAAGCCTTCACCGACACGGGTATTGGCAATGCGCACGACTTCCGAGGCCGCCTGGGCCACGGCGTTTTCATCGTCACCGACGATGTCGCCAAACAGCGCCATCTTGGGCAATACGCTGCGGCGTGACTTGGTGGCATAGCCGACGGCGCGCAGATAGCGTTCATCCAGATGCTCCAGGCCGGCCAACTGCACCGAGGCAAAGGCCGGGTCGCCGTTCTTGGACAGGCTATCCAGGTAATCCTTGATTTCGACGATGGACGGAATCGCGTCGCGCGCCTGGCCGAAGAATTCCAGGCAGACCGTGCGTGTGTACTGCGGCATCCTGTGCAGGATCCAGCGTGCCGAAGTGATCAGGCCATCGCAGCCTTCCTTCTGGATACCGGGCAGGCCGGAAAGGAATTTATCGGTGACGTCCTTGCCCAGCCCTTCCTTGCGGAATGTGCGGCCTTCGATTTCCAATATTTCAGTGCGAAACGGCACCGACGTCTTGCCTTTGGCGACCGGATGCGCCCATTCCAGACGAAACTTGGCTACGGGTGCGTCGTGAATCTTGCCCAGGTTGTGTTCCAGGCGCGTGACTTCCAGCCAGTCGCCGTTGGGGTCGACCATACGCCAGCTGGCCAAGTTATCCAGGGCGGTACCCCAGAGCACAGCCTTTTTGCCGCCGGCATTCATGGCAATGTTGCCACCAATACAGGAAGCTTCGGCCGAGGTCGGATCGACCGCAAACACGAAGCCAGCTTTTTCTGCCGCATCGGCCACGCGCTTGGTGACCACGCCTGCGCCGGAATAAATGGTGGCAAAGTCATGATCGACGCCCGGCAGGCGCGTCATCTCGACTGCGCCCAGTTGTTCCAGTTTTTCGGTATTGATCACTGCCGACATCGGCGTCAGTGGTACGGCACCACCGGTATAGCCAGTGCCGCCCCCCCGAGGAATGATGGTCAGGCCAAGGCTGATACAAGCCTGCACCAGCCCTGCCATTTCATTTTCGCAGTCAGGTGTCAAGACGACGAAGGGGTATTCCACGCGCCAGTCGGTGGCGTCAGTAACGTGCGACACCCGTGACAGGCCATCAAATTTGATGTTGTCGCGAGCCGTGTGCCGACCCAGCACCTTGATGGCGCGCTTGCGCAAGTCGTAGGTCTTGCGAAACTCTTCGGCAAAATTCGCCACGGCTTTTTTGGCTGCACCCAACAACGCTTCGACACTGGCGCTGCGCTCTGGCGCATCTATCTCGCCCGCATCGGCCTGATCCGTGATCAAGCGACGCTTGTCGACTTCGTCCAGCCGGTGGTTGAGCGCGTCGATCAAGGCCTGACGCCGATTGGGATTGTCCAGCATGTCGTCCTGCAGATACGGATTGCGCAGCACGACCCATATGTCGCCCAAGACTTCGTACAGCATCTTGGCCGAGCGTCCGGTCTGGCGGACGCTGCGCAGTTTGTCGAGCAAACGCCAAGCGTCTTCTCCCAACAGGCGAATGACGATTTCGCGATCCGAAAAAGACGTGTAATTGTAGGGGATTTCACGCAGGCGGGTCGGCGTAGCCCCGCTGGGAGCATCAGTCAGGAGAGCCTGGATATGGACAGGGGCGTTCATCAGTA
The DNA here is from genome assembly GCA_038241705.1 of Burkholderiales bacterium. Lineage (GTDB taxonomy): Bacteria > Pseudomonadota > Gammaproteobacteria > Burkholderiales > Burkholderiaceae_D > JBBSSV01. The sequence goes on from JBBSSV010000094.1 coordinate 2,426, forward strand.
GACAAAAATAGGGATGGCGCTAAAGGCTCATTCTATCGTATTGCGTCTGCGCTCGCGCCCCTCTGCATCACCTGTTCAGCCGCCTCCCAGACGCAACCAGACACTGTCCGGCACGTACAACAGCAGCGAGGTCATCACCAGATAACGCATGAATTTGCCAATGGCCATGTACAGCACGCACGGCCAGAACGGCAATCGCCACCAGCCGGCCAGCGTGCACAGCGGATCACCCACCACCGGTAGCCACGACAAGAGCATGCCCTTGGGCCCGAAGCGCTGCAGCCAGTCGCTCCAGCGCGCCTTATTTGCCGGCTTGGGTGCCAGTGCCCGCTGTGCGCCGCTCCCCAGCCAGTAATCGATGATGCCGCCCAGGGTGTTGCCCAGCGTGGCCACGCCAAGGGTTGGCCAGAACAGTGTCGGGTTGATCTTGACCACACCAAAGACAGCCGGCTCCGAGCCCAGCGGCAGCAAAGTGGCCGACAACAGGCTCATGATAAAGACGGTGCTCAATCCGACATCGGGGATGGCAAGCACTTCCAGCAGCCACTGGACAGCGGACGCAATCAAGGACAGGCCCCAAGGGGCGGACACGCCCATCCATCAGCTTGATCGCAACACAAAAAAACGGAATTTGGCACAGAGAGGAACGAATGCATACAGGTGGCAAGATAGGGAAGAAAGCCGGGAAACGGCCGGGCGCCTCCATTATAATGAGCCCACTTTATGCGCAAAAACGCATCGTCGTCCTGCGGCGCCTGTGCTCTTGTGCAGCGCCTTGCACGCGTCTTTAAACAGTCCATCATGCCCACCGAATACCTCAAGAAAATCCTCACTTCCCGCGTCTACGACGTTGCCATCGAAACACCGCTGGAGCAAGCGCCCCTTCTGTCCGAGCGTCTGGACAATCACATCTATTTCAAGCGCGAAGATATGCAAAGCGTCTTCAGCTTCAAGCTGCGTGGTGCTTATAACAAGATGGCCTTGTTGCCGGCAGCCCAGCTCAGACGCGGTGTAATCTGTGCCTCGGCCGGCAACCACGCCCAGGGCGTGGCGCTGGCCGCCACGCGGCTAGATTGTCGAGCCTTGATCGTCATGCCGACCACCACGCCAGCGGTCAAGGTCGATGCCGTACGCGCCCGGGGTGGAGAAGTGGTGCTGGTGGGCGAGTCGTATACCGACGCCTATCTGCATGCCAAGACCCTAGAGCAGGAAGAAGAATTAAGTTTCGTTCATCCTTTTGACGACCCAGACGTAATCGCTGGCCAGGGTACGGTTGGCATGGAAATCCTGCGCCAGCATTCGCGCCCCATCCATGCCGTCTTCGTCGCGGTGGGCGGTGGCGGCCTGATTGCCGGGGTCGCCGCCTACATCAAGGCCGTGCGTCCAGAGATCAAGGTGATTGGTGTGCAAACCAATGACTCCGATGCCATGACCCGCAGCCTAGCAGCGGGTGAGCGCATCACCCTGTCCGAAGTTGGGCTGTTTTCGGACGGTACTGCGGTCAAGCTGGTAGGAGAGGAAACCTTCCGCCTGGCCCAGAAGTATGTGGACGAGATGATCGTGGTCGATGGCGACGCCGTCTGCGCCGCCATCCGGGACGTTTTTCAGGATACGCGCAGCATCGTCGAGCCCGCCGGCGCCCTGGCCGTGGCCGGTGTCAAGGAATACCTGGCGCGCGCGCGCGCAGCAGGCAAGCCGCTCAAAAACCAGATGCTAGTGGCGGTGACGGGCGGGGCCAATATGAACTTCGACCGGCTTGGCTTCATCTCCGAACGCGCCGCCATCGGCGAGTCCCGTGAAGCCCTGCTGGCGGTGACGATTCCGGAGCAGCGTGGCAGCTTCAAGCGCTTTGCCGAACTGATCGGGGCGCGCAGCATTACTGAATTCAACTACCGCATCAGTGGCGAAAACCAGGCCCATGTCTTTGTCGGCATCCAGATCGCCAGCCAGGAAGAAATCGGCCAGTTGCGGCAGGAATTTGCTAGCCATGGCTTCAAGTCGATGGACCTGACCCATGATGAACTGGCCAAGCTCCATATCCGCTACATGGTTGGCGGAAAAAGCCCGATTGCAGGAAACGAACTGCTCTACCGCTTTGAATTCCCGGAGCGCCCCGGCGCCTTGATGCGCTTCTTGAACAGCCTCTCGCCCAACTGGAACATCAGCCTGTTCCACTACCGCAGCCAAGGCGGCGACATTGGCCGTATCTTGGTGGGCATGCAGGTGCCAGCCGAGGACAAGCCCGCCTTCCACGCCACCTTGGAAAGCTTGGGTTACCCCTACTCAAACGAAAGCAGCAACCCGGCCTACCGCTTGTTTCTTTGATGCCGTACTGGTCGGGCAATCCTGCTGTCTGGCTGCGTACTATCTGGAGTGCAACCAACGTGTATCGGGGAATCTGTCAAAATGCGCTTTTAGCTTTTGCAGGCCACACGTCATGAGCCAGTCTGATTTCCCCGAGCACTCTCCTCTGGGCAAGCATTCCAGCTACCCTTCCGAATACGATCCATCCCTGCTTTTTTCCATTCCCCGGGCCAACAAGCGCGCCGAGTTGGAAATTGCCGGCACCCTGCCCTTTTTCGGCGTCGACATTTGGAACGCCTACGAAGTCTCGTGGCTCAACCAGCGTAGCAAACCTCAGGTCGGCATCGCCACCGTCACTGCGCCCGCCAATTCGCCCAATCTGGTCGAATCCAAATCTTTCAAGTTGTATCTCAATTCCTTCAACCAGACCCGACTGGCAGGCAGCGACGCTTTATTAGAAGTGCTGCGCGCCGATCTTTCGGATGGCTTTGGTGCGCCAGTGCAGATCAGCCTGCGTCAGCCAGATACATTCGTCAGTTTCAAACTGGCGGAAATGGATGGGCTATCACTAGACCGGCTCGACATTGAGGTCAAGGACTTCCATGCCGACCCAGCGCTGCTCTGGGCCGATACCGAACGGGCCATGCTGGAAGAAACCCTGGTATCCAATCTGCTCAAGTCCAACTGCTTGGTCACCGGCCAGCCCGACTGGGGCAGTGTCCAGATTCACTACGTGGGCGCGCCCATCAATCAGGAAGGCCTACTGCGCTACCTGATCGGCTTTCGCAGCCATCACGAATTCCATGAACAGTGCGTTGAGCGCATTTTCATGGACATCCTACGCCGCTGCCGCCCGCAGAAACTGACGGTATATGCGCGTTATACCCGGCGCGGCGGACTGGACATCAATCCCTGGCGCAGCAATTTTACGACCGGGCGTCGGCCTTCCAACCTGCGCCATGCGCGCCAGTGAAACATATTATTTCCTCTGAGAATTCCGCAGCCACCTTTCTTTTTATACGGCCTTGAGTTTGCCGAATGTCATTGCCATTCGCGTTACTCAGGCCTAGAGTGGTTGCTGCCCGCGACGCGTTTCACGCTGCCGTTGCAGGGCCACTTCCCCGGCATCGCTCTACGCAGATGTTCACTGTAATCATCCTATAATGCAGTCGTGATCCCTGACCGCCTTGAAGGTGCCTGTATCGTGACCCGACTTAGCCAAATTCTTCCTCTATCCAATATCGTGCTCGGCCTGGAAGCCTCCAGCAAAAAGCGCGTGTTCGAGCAAGCCGGCTTGATGTTCGAAAATCATTACGGCATTGCCCGCTCACTCGTTACCGAGAACCTGTTTGCGCGCGAACGCCTGGGCTCCACTGGCCTGGGCCATGGCGTGGCAGTACCTCATGGCCGGATTCAAGGCCTAGAGCAACCCATGGCCGCACTGGTGCGCCTGCAGGAAGCCATCCCCTTCGAGTCGCCCGACGGCCAACCAGTGAAACTGCTGATCTTTCTGCTGATACCGGAACAGGTGACGCAGCTGCATCTGGACATCCTGTCGGAAATCGCAGAAATGTTTTCGGACGAATCCATGCGAACCGGCTTTCTGAGCGATCCCGATCCGGCAGCGGTTCAGAGTCGCCTGCATGGCTGGCAGACTTCGCTGCAACATCTGTCTTCCGAGGTTTGAGCGACCGATTCCCATCTGCCGAACGCAATCCTTGCCTCACCCTTTAATCCATGCCCCTGCCCCCGCCTCTTTCGATTCAAAAGCTCTACGAAGACAACCGTGAAACCCTGCAATTGGGCTGGTTCGCGGGCTTTGACGGCGCCAGTCGCTTGATTACAGGTGACGCTGCTTCGGCCGCCGACCAGGTTGGCCACCTGAACCTGATCCATCTAGGTCGCATCCAGCTGTTTGGGCATCAGGAAAGTGAATACTATGCCCGCCAGCCGGAGCCGGTCCGGGCGCGACACATCGAAGAAATGATCGCTGGCGATCCGCCGGCCTTCATCATTGCCGAGGGACTGGAAGCGCCGCCCCATCTGCTCACCATTTGTGACGAACAAAACATCCCGCTGTTTTCCACCCCGCTGCCGGCGGCACAGGCGATTGATTTCCTGCGCGTGTATCTCTCCAAAAAGCTGGCCCAGCGCACCCTGGTGCATGGCGTCCTGATGGACGTGTTGGGCGTGGGCGTGCTG
>JBBSSV010000095.1:0-6902 GCA_038241705.1 Burkholderiales bacterium
GTGCTGCCCTTCGGGGGTGAGCGCGCCAAAGTAGCGCTCATACACCACCTCGCCGCGATGCAGCACCACAATGCCATCGGTGTAATTCTGCAACAATGACGCTCCCCATTGCATAGATTTGGCAGCGCCGGTCGGCACAAAACTCAGCGCATCAATCGCTGGATCGAGTCGATATGACAGAGATGATGCAGCGCCCAGTCCACGCGAGACTTCAACTGTCGGCAGGAACTCGCGCATGTGGGCCACGCTGTAACGCAGCGCCGGGAACTGAAAAAAAGAACCGTCCGCAGCGCTCAGGCGCTTGTCCGCCGGTGGTGGAAAGCCCTGCATCCAGCCCAGCTTGATCGGATCACTGTCCGAGGCGCTTAGAGGTTGCACGGCTGTCTGGGCACTGGCCGCCAAGGTAAAGACGCCCAGGCCAGCAAGCAATAAGCCAGACAAGAGACGCTGCCGGGCTAAGGTTGGTTTAGCCTGAATTGGTGGGAGGAACGAATTTGAAGGCATGACGGAGGATTGGCACATTTGCTTGGACTCAGGAAAATGAGGAACATTAATGTGATACCAAAGCGGAAGGCTAGCGTCTTTAAGCTGAAGCAATTTACAGTCCGGCAAAGGCTGCTCCCAGGATGTCTATTGCGTATTGAACTGGATGAGGCTTTAAATCCATGCGCAATTGGTAAAGAGCAGGCTAAGATACATGTCCTGAAGTAATTTTTAACAATAACAACCACCAGTCTTCCCATGACCCATACACGTCTGCTTTGCTCTTTCTTTGCCGCTAATGCATTGCTGCTGGCTGCCCACGGCACTGCCCAAGCCGTTGACTCTATTTCTGCTGAAGTTGCTGGCGGCGAAAAGGTGCGCATGGTTCGAGCCGGAGCCCAATGGCAATGGGACAAGCAATGGCTACAATCCACCAATCGGCATGTGGGGGGCTACTGGGACCTAACGCTGGCGCGATGGCAGGGGACGCGCTTTAAGGATGTGCCTGGCCGGCATCAGAACATCACGGCCATCGGCCTAACGCCAGTCTTGCGCTGGCAGGGCAATAGCCGTCGCGGCTGGTACTTGGAAGGCGGAATCGGTGTGCATTACCTGTCGGATCTGTACGACAACAACGGCGATCAGCTCTCCACCGGTTGGCAGTTCGGTGATCACCTCGGCCTGGGCTATGTCTTCCAGAACAAGATGGATCTGAGCGTCAAGATTCAGCATTTTTCCAACGGTAGCTTCAAGAAACCCAACGATGGGGTTAATTTTGCCGTCATTCGATTGAGCTACCCACTGAAATAAGGCGGCTTCGGAATGTGCTTCCATAGGCGAGGCACACTCTTCTGCCCGGCCATGTGCATTCTTGGATCAGCCTTGGCTGCGTTGTTGCGCACGCATGGAAATTAGCGCCTGCACTCTGGCCCAAAGCAATACGCGCCAGTTGCCCTCGATCAAGCTTTTGCTCCTGTCTCGACGTTCTCGCCTCTGTTTCACTTCCTCTGTTCCATCTCTGCAAGTCAACGCATGTGCACTGCACTGAAGATACATAGCTGCCTTCGCAGACTGTCTCGCATTTCCCAAAATTTTTCTTCAACAAAAAACGGGCTTCCGAAGAAGCGCATTTGGATTGCAACAGCGGATGCATTAGTCATGCCGGTCTCCACGACAGAGGTGGACTAGCTGTTGGAGCCGTGCGAAGCGAGCACACACTGGGGGAAGAAACTCGCCTGAAGCAAGGGAATGGCAAACACGGTGCCTGCTCATGTCAAATATTTTTCGGCCGGCTGAAAAGGTCTGCAGGCGTTCAAGTTGGGTTATTTCTACAAAGCAGCTTGCCAGAAGGTTTCTTGTGGGTCGGTCTGAAGCCGTACCGCCTTTTCCCTTGCCTTTTTTTGCATCCTTGGATGCGAAAACACCTTTTCAGGTCAAGAGAAGAAAATGTCGTCAGCTTGTGGCGCGCGACACTGTTTTTTTATGACGTCTTGCATTAAGGCGGATCATAGAAAAAAAACTTAAGCGACGCTTAAGAAAGTGCGGGATTTTGAAGTATTTTTGCGTGCTGAAATGAGTATGAAAAATGCAGTATTTACACGACGCATCCGGGCAATTAAACGGGACGAAATTCAGCGTCCGAACAAGCCTTTGAGCTCATGTCGCAGTTTGTCTTTGGCCTTCTCGCGTAGCTCGTCTTTTTTTTCATCGAGCTTGTGCTTGACCGCTTCTTCAGCCATGCCTGCTACGTCCACTTTCCACTGGATGGCGCTCCATGGACCGCTGAGCTGAACCGGAATGGTGAGCCCTTTCAGCGCCTCCAGTTCGGGGCCGCCTTGGCCTTTCAGGGTGGAGGCAATAGTGGCGTCGAGGCGGTAGTCAAGACGCTCCTGCGGCAGGTCGATGGTGCCGGCGCCACCCAGACGTAACAGGGGTGACTTGGCATCCAGATCCGTATTGCGGGCAATGCCCTTGGCGATTCGGAAGCTGGCGGTCAGTTCGGTAAAGTCGGTTTTTTCAGCCTTGGTACCGGTGCCGGCCTGGGTAGCAGGTTTGCCCTGTAACGCGTTGACCTGTGCCTTGGCATTGCGCACTGTTTGCGCCAGGTTGATACCACGCACGCTGCCGTCGCGCAGTTGCAGCGCAGCGCTGCCGTCCAGCGAACGCATCAGCTGATCGAAATTGGCGCCACTGGCGCGCAAGTCCAGATTGACGTTGCCGCGCCCTTCTAACGTGTCCTTGTCGAGGGTGTCGCGCAGCAGCGGGCCGACGTGGATGTTGCTGGCGTGCTGCTTGAGAGTAAAGCGTTGGGGCTTGCCGGCAGCCGCCGACAAGCTGCCCTTAACGCTGCCGCCATATAGTTGAGCCGACAGCTCCGGCACATCCAGCTTGCTCTGGGCTGCACGCAGCTTCAAGGCCACGTCCGAGGCGCTGAGCTTGCCCGATATCAACTGGCCGATGCGCAGGCTGCCCTCGGCTTTCAAGTCCTGCAGCATCGACAAGTCGATGGCAGCAGGTGCATCCGGCTGTTTGCCGTCTTTATTGACCTTGTCAGCCTCGAGCTGGCTACGATAACGCTCCAGATTGATGCGGTCAATGCCGACATCGAAGTTGTAGGCAGGTGAAGAAAATCCCTTCAAGCTCAGTTGCGCATCAAAGCTGCTGTCGTCCAGTTTGCCCTTGAGCTGCGTAGAGGCCGACTGCTCGGCCAGATCGATGCTGGTGCGGCCTCTGGCTTTGAATTGGAGTAGGCCACCGCCGGGATTAGGCAGGGTCAAGTCTGCCACCAGCCGTGACAACTCGATCTGCTGGGTCTTGAAGTTGGCAGTCAGCGGCGTATTTAGAGTGCCGCCGATCGACTTGTCGTCCTTGCGACCTGAAAATACTACTTGCAGGCCAGGGGAAGACAGCATTTGGTCATCCAGATTGCCTGCCAGGGGGCCGCTCAATTGTGCCTTGGCATCCAGGCCATCTTTTTTGAGGCGCGCTTCCAGCGTGATGTCTGGTACTTGAAAGGAACTGGGTGTGCCCTCGAACTTGGGTAGCGACAGGTCGGCGCTGAGTGTACGCGTGCCTTCCCGCATGCTCACTGTTGCCTCCAGCTCGGATCCGCTGACGATGGCATCGGTGACGACTACGCCAAGTGTATTCAGCTTTACGGCAAATGTGCGCTGCTCTTGGGTGGCACTGCCGTCCAGCACCAGCTTCGTCATCACGAAACGTTGATGCTCCGGTTTCAGGTCCAAACTACCGCTGAACGTCAGTGCCAGCTCTTTCAATGGTCCCAGCTGGCCGCTGGCGCTGCCATTGGCATCCTTGAAAATGAAATGCTGGTGGTCCAGGTCATATTCCAGCGCGCTTTTGAGAGCTACTTTCAACTGTGCCTCGGGCTGGTTGCTGCGGACCTGGGTGGACAGCTCCATCCGGCTGGCCGCCTGTCGGGCCAGCCGGCCGGTTTCCAGGTCCATCTGCGAAAACTCCAGGATGCGTTGTTGCGCTTGGTCCTCGTAGCGCACGGCGGCGTTGCTCAGACTGACACCTTCGATGTCAAAGCTGAGATCCTCGTCTGAGTCTTCTTCACTCAGCAGATCGTCAAAATTGCTGCTGCCATCTGCGTGGCGAACTAGGTTTGCACGTAAGCCGTCGACCATGATCCGGTCGACCACGAACTGTTTCGACAGCAAGGGAATGAGCGCCAGCGAGACCTTGGCGCTTTTGACAGCGGCAAACTCTTGGTCACCCTGATGTTCGGACAGATAGACTTCCCCCAGATCGGCCCCGATCTTGGGATAGAAAGTCATGGTGATGTCACCCGGAATCTTCAGCGTGCGCTGCTTCTTGTCCTGAACGTAACGGATCAGCCAGGGCTTGTAGTCGTTGGGATCGAAAGTCAGGGCCAGCACGCCCACGCCAATTGCCCCTAAAACCAGAAGGCCAGCGAGAGAAACAGCAGTGATCTTGAGCGCTTTGGACATGATAAACGACGACGACGGTATGGTCAGGAAGTGTGGACTTATGCAGGCACTTTAGCCTACCCTCTTGGCCGACACATCACATATCGGTGGCATGCCACTGAAAAGTAGGACAGTTGCTATCATTTGGTTGCTGCCCACCTTTGCCATTGCCGGCATCAGCGCAGCAATAGCAAAGGCGTCGTAGCGATGCGCAGCATGGCAGCGGCCGTGCTACCGACCAGCCACTGGCGCAGGCGCGAATGCCCATAGGCACCCATCGCCAGCACACCGATATCGTGCTCGGCAGTGTAGGCGGCAAGCACGCTTTCTGGCGCGCCAGCAAGCAGTCTGGCAGTGACTGTAAACCCGGCCGCCTGCAGTGTTTGGCTGGCCCAGGTCATTTGCTCTTGGTTGGCAGCGCTGTCCGCACCCGCCATGACCACATGGCAAGGCAAGCCCTGTAGCAGCGGGCTGGCCGCCAGCATGTCTACGCCCTTGCACATGGTGGCGCTGCCGTCAAAGGCAATCATGAAGCTGGTCGGGACTTCAAAAGGCTCGGACACCACCAGCAAGGGCCGCTGGACAGCCCGCGCAACCCGCTCCAGATTGCCTCCTGCCGACTGGCGCCCACGCTTGCCGGTTTCGCCGTACTTGCCCATCACAAACAAACGTGTGGCGTCCTGTTTCTCGGCCAGAACGCTGGACAACTCGCCGCGCACTTGCTTGCCTTCGATCTCCGTCACGTCAGCCGCCAACACGTGCTGGCGCGCAGCGGCAATCAAGTGTCGACCGGCTTCTTGCGCCAGCTGGCTGCGCTGTTCATCCACCAGCGCCAGTTGCTGTAACAGGCTTTCCTTCGCGCCCAGCCCGATGCTACCGCTGAAGTCGAGCTGCTGCGCCGTTTCCGGATGCCGGTCCAGCACGTGCACCAACTCCAGCGGTGCCGCCAGCCGCTTGGCGGCCCAGGCAGCATGGTCGCAGACGATGGTGGCATAACCGGAATGATCAATGCAGGCCAGCACCTTGTGATGTGTTTGCGCGTGGGGCATGTTCTTCTCCTTTGCTATCCGAGCAGTTTTTCCATGGCTTCAGGCTTGTCGTGGACCCCAAACCGGTCCACCAGCGTGGCACTGGCTTCGTTCAGCCCGACCACCTCCACTGCCGTGCCTTCACGGCGGAACTTGAGGACGATCTTGTCCAGCGCTCCCACTGCCGTGATATCCCAGAAGTGAGCCTGGCTAACGTCGATCACGACCTGGTCCACCACCTCCCGAAAATCAAAGGCCTGTCTGAAATGATCGGCCGACGCAAAGAACACTTGGCCCTTGACGCTGTACCGGCGCTGTCGACCTTCCTGATTCAGTTCAGACTTGATGTGCAGCAGGCGCCCGACCTTGGCGGCAAAGAACAGTGCGCTCAGCAGCACGCCGACAAAAACGCCCTTGGCCAGGTCATGGGTGATCACCACCACCAACACCGTGGCCAGCATCACCACGCTGGAGCTTTTGGGATGGGTCGGCAGATTGCGCACTGACTCCCAGCTGAACGTGCCGATGGACACCATGATCATCACCGCCACCAGCGCCGCCATGGGAATGCGCTGCACCCAATCGCTCAAGAAGACAATCATGATCAGCAGCACCACGCCTGCGGTCAGCGTGGACAAACGTCCCCGACCGCCAGACTTCACATTGATGACCGACTGTCCGATCATGGCGCATCCGGCCATGCCGCCCAAAAAACCAGCGGCGATGTTGGCCACCCCCTGGCCGGCACATTCCCGGTTTTTGTTGCTGGAGGTGTCGGTCAGGTCGTCAACGATGGTCGCCGTCATCATCGATTCGAGCAAGCCCACAGTGGCCAACGTCAGCGCGTAGGGCAGGATGATGAACAGCGTCTCCAGATTCAGTGGCACTTGCGGCAGCAGAAAGATTGGCAAGCTATCCGGCAGCTCGCCCATGTCGCCCACAGTGCGAATGTCCAGTCCCAGCGCCAGCGACACCGCCGTCAGTAGCACGATGCACACCAATGGCGAGGGCACCGCCTTCGTCAGATAGGGAAGCAAATAAATGATGCCCAGGCCAGCCGCTACCATCGGGTACACCATCCAGCTGACGTTGATCAGTTCCGGCAGCTGCGCCATGAAAATCAGGATCGCCAGGGCATTGACAAAGCCGGTGACCACCGAGCGCGAGACAAAGCGCATCAGCGCCCCCAGCCGCAAAACGCCGGCGAGTATCTGAATCAAGCCAGTCAGGACAGTCGCAGCCAACAAATACTGCAAGCCATGATCCTTGACCAAGGTCACCATGACCAGCGCCATCGCGCCGGTGGCGGCAGAAATCATCCCGGGTCGTCCGCCGGCAAAGGCAATCACCACGGCAATGCAAAAAGAGGCATATAGCCCGACCTTGGGATCGACCCCGGCAATGATGGAAAAGGCGATGGCTTCCGGGATCAGGGCCA
>JBBSSV010000096.1:0-6883 GCA_038241705.1 Burkholderiales bacterium
GTGGCGGTGGTGTATTTCGTCATCTGCTTTGCCCTGTCCAGCATGGTCAAGCACCTGCAAAAGCGCATTGCCGTACCGCATTGAGGCCCACGATGACGTTACTGCCCAAGAATAAGGAATCAAGATGATAGAGCTGCGTAAGGTCAGCAAATGGTACGGCAACTTTCAGGTGTTGAAAGACTGCAGCACACGCGTGGAGAAGGGCGATGTGGTAGTGGTCTGTGGCCCGTCCGGTTCGGGCAAGTCGACGCTGATCAAGGCCATCAATGGGCTAGAACCCTTTCAGGAAGGCAAGATCATTGTCGATGGCATTTCTGTGGGTGCCGCCGACACCAAGCTGTCAACTTTACGCGCGCGCATCGGCATGGTGTTCCAGAACTTCGAGCTGTTTCCACATCTGTCAATCCGGCAAAACCTGACCTTGGCGCAAATCCAGGTCTTGGGCCGAAGTAAGGAAGAAGCCACCGCCCACGGCCTGAAGTATCTGGATCGCGTGGGTCTGTTGGCGCAGCAGGACAAGTTTCCGGGCCAGCTTTCCGGCGGCCAGCAGCAACGCGTGGCGATTGCCCGGGCGCTGGCCATGGACCCGATCGCCATGTTGTTCGATGAGCCGACTTCCGCGCTCGACCCGGAAATGATCAGCGAGGTGTTGGACGTCATGACTGGGCTTGCCCAAGAGGGCATGACCATGCTGGTGGTTACGCATGAAATGGGCTTTGCCAAAAAAGTCGCCGACCGGGTGCTGTTCATGGACCAAGGCCAAATTGTCGAGGACGACAGCAAGGACGAATTTTTCGGCGCGCCACGTTCAGAGCGGGCGAAGGAATTTCTGGCGCGGATTCTGCGCTGAGCTGGCACCCTTAGCATTCACCTGCCAGCTCTGTGTCGTAACTGTCAACGCCAAGCTGGTCATTCTGCACAGAGCTGGTGTAACTTTCAAAGAGATTCATGGATCCTGTTGCCCACACCCTGGTCGGTGCCGCTCTAGCCGAGACGGGGCTCAAGCGCCTGTCGCGTTATGCCACGGCCACGCTGGTGATCGGTGCCAATCTGCCGGACGTGGACATCATTGCCTCCTTCTGGGGCAGCGATGCCTCGCTGTACTTCCGGCGCGGTTGGAGCCACGGCATCTTGGCGCTGCTACTCTGGCCCTTTCTGCTGACGGGGGCTATATGGCTCTGGCATCGCTGGCGGAGTCATAAAGAGCATGCCACGCCGCCATTTCGGCCGGGCATGGTGTTGGCGCTGGCGTTTCTGGGTGTCTGGAGCCATCCCTTGCTGGACTGGCTCAACAATTACGGTGTGCGTCTGCTGATGCCCTTCGATGGGCGCTGGTTCTATGGCGACACGTTGTTCATCATCGATCCCTGGTTGTGGCTGCTGCTGGCTGCCGGCGTGTTGCTGGCACGCTCGGCCAGTTCTATAGCCATCGGTGGCTGGGCTGGGCTGGCGATTGCGACCAGTGCAGTGATCCTGGGTACTGGGGTGGCCTCGTTTGGGGTCAAGCTTGCTTGGGTTGGCGGACTGACGCTGCTGCTGGCGCTGCGCTGGAAGCTGGGCTCACCCACGCAAGCCCAGGCGCTGGCGCGACCTGTAGCCCGGATTAGCGTGGCGACATTGATTGTGTACATCTGCGTCATGTACGGCATGGCCCGGGTGGCCGAATCCGCGCTGGCTCAGCGCTTTCCCGCACCGCTGCAAGTCCAGGCCAACCCAACCCCCGGCGTTCCCTTTGCCCATCGCACGATACTGGTCTACGACTCCATGTATCGCATCGTGGCAACTGATGGCACAGTGATCGAGGTGCCACGCCAGCACCCGGACGCCGTCGTGCAAGCGGCGCTGGCGTCGGAATCCACTCGCGGCTTTGCCAACTGGATGCGTTTTCCGGTCTGGCGTGTGAAAGAAACAGCCGACAGTTGGGTCGTGCGTTTTTGGGATCTGCGTTATCAGATGCCGGACGATGGGCAAGGTGGTGTCGGATTTGCCGAAGTTGAAGTCCCGAAGCAGGGCGGACTGGGGCGCTGAAAAACGACACTGTTTTTCTTATTTCATCAGCCAACATGGAATGGACACGCAAACTTACAGCCACTTCCTGATGCCTGCAAGGCGAGCGTTGTTGCCACCTGCTGGCTAACGCGTTTGATTGCGCATAAGCGGAAAGCTTCTGCGAAAGCCAGTTGAAGGCCGCCAGCCTTCTTCCGGCTGAACTGCCCTGTAAAATGGCAGCCAGTGCTGTACCAACTCTCTGCCGCTTACTCTTATTGCTTGATCTGCCATGTCCGCTTCCACGCTTTCTCCTGCCGCAGCCGCCACCAGCGATGCGCCGCAACACCTGACCATCGCCCGACCTGACGACTGGCACTTGCATCTGCGCGATGGCGCGGTGCTGGCCAGCGTGCTGCCGCACACGGCGCGCCAGTTTGCCCGCGCCATCGTCATGCCCAATCTGCGCCCACCAATCACCACTACCGAGCAGGCGCTGGCCTATCGGGGGCGCATTCTGGCGGCCTTGCCGCAAGGAGCGCGCTTCGAGCCCTTGATGACGCTGTACCTGACCGACCACACTACGCCAGAGGAAATCCGCCGCGCCCGTGACAGCGGCGTCGTGCATGGCGTCAAGCTGTACCCGGCGGGTGCCACCACCAACTCCGACGCCGGCGTGACCGATTTGCGCAAGAACTACGCCACGCTGGAGGCCATGCAGGCCGTTGGCCTGCCACTGCTAGTGCACGGCGAAGTCACCGACCCTGAGGTCGACCTGTTCGACCGCGAAGCGGTCTTCATCGACCGCGTCATGACGCCGCTGCGCCAAGACCTGCCAGAACTCAAGGTGGTGTTCGAGCACATCACCACCCGCGAAGCAGCGCAATATGTGGCCGATGCCAGCGGTCCGGTCGGGGCTACCATCACGCCCCAACACCTGCTCTACAACCGTAATGAAATCTTCAAGGGCGGCATTCGCCCGCATTACTATTGCCTGCCTGTCCTGAAGCGCGAACAGCACCGCCAGGCGCTGGTGCAGACGGCCACTTCTGGTAACCCGCGCTTCTTCCTCGGTACCGATTCTGCACCGCATCTCAAAGGGGCCAAAGAACACGGCTGCGGCTGCGCTGGCTGTTACACCGCTTTGCACGCGCTGGAACTATATGCCCACGCCTTTGAGCAAGCTGGCGCACTGGACAAACTGGAAGCCTTTGCCAGCTTCCATGGCGCTGATTTTTATGGTTTGCCGCGCAATACCGATACCGTCACGCTCAAGCGTGAAACCTGGACCATTCCTGCAGAACTCCCCATGGCCGACGGCACGGTCGTGCCACTGGCCGCCGGAGAGATTTTTGGGTGGCGATTTGCCGAATAAGACCTTGGCCTGGATCTCGAAGACTTGCATAGGTCGGGTTGCCCAGCAGGGCCATCCGACCTTCTTGTTTTAAGAAAGTGGTTTTTTAGAAAACTCCGGTCTACACGCTAAACTGAGTAAGCTTCAGGCGGCACCGGCCCAGCTTTCCAGCAACAGCGCACCTTCCGCGTCCGAATAGTCTTGTATGCCGCAGCCTTCTTTTTTATCCGCTATCGACTGGCAGCAACCTTGGCTGGCATCGTTGCGCCAGCGTGCACTTGCTTTAGTGGAAGCCATCCATGCTTCTGTTGCGGCTCCTACAGAAGCCACCATCGGCAATGCTATGCGCGCGGCACTCAACGCCGCCGCCCGTACACAAGACCTGCGTACGGAGACAGGCTTGCCACTGCAGTTCGTGCCACAGGAAGCATTGCTAACTGGCATGGCCTACGAAGCCTTCATTGCTGCCGAAGGCTGTGTCCCCACCCGCGACAACCTGCACGATTTTTTCAACGCTTTGGTCTGGCTGCATTTTCCCAGCATCAAGGCCCGGCTCAATGCGTTGCAAGCAGCAGCAATTCTCCAAGCAGAAGAACAACTTCCACAAGCGGGCACCCAGCGTCGCGGCCCCTTGCGTGATGCAGCCACCCTATTCGATGAAAATGCAGCGCTGTTGGTAGTGGCTGATACGGAGTTGTTGGATGCCTTGCGCCAACACCGCTGGCAAGAGGCGTTTGTCCAACGCCGTAGCGCGTTTGGTACGCATTGCGAAATACAGCTATTTGGTCATGCCTTGATGGAAAAGTTGGTCGATCCTTACAAAGGCATCACGGCCCATGCTTGGCCGATGGTGGTGGAGGGTGCCTTTTTTCTGTTACCGCAGGCAGATAGGCAGCGGATCATCGACCAGCACATACGTCTTCAATTGACACAGGCTTTGCGCCCCGTCGATTTCACGCCCTTGCCAGTGCTGGGCGTGCCTGGTTGGCTGCCCGGCCAAGATGCGGCCTTCTATGCAGATACGCGCGTCTTTCGGCCAAAGCGGCGAGGGGACGTAAAAACTAGAATTTGAATCAGAATGGCTGCTGATGCAGTCTTGCTTGTACAAGCCTAGTTTGAAGTGAGTGCTGAAAGCTGTGCGAGTAGCAGCAATAAAAAAGGCACCCTAGGGTGCCTTTTTAAGCTTTCATTACAACAGGCTCACGCCTGCCAGTAATTAGAACTTGTGACGAACGCCAACGTTGAAGATCGAAGCATCTTCGCCATCAAAAGCATCACGCAAAGCTACATCAGCATCGTTCCGAGTGTAGCCATAGCCAGCATACAGGTTGGTACGCTTGGACATGTCATAGGTGTACATCAGAGCCAGATGCTGCGTGTCACCATCATCAACCGTTCTGTTTTGGTTCATGGTGTACGAAGCCATCAATGCGCTTGCACCAAAAGGAACGCTAACACCAAGCATGCCACTACGGTTTTTCAAGTCAGCGCCAGCGAATTCAGCCTTGGAATCGCCATATGCCGCGTGCAGCTTGGCTGCGCCGAAGTCATAAGCGCCACCCAGGAAATAAATGCGCGAATCTGCAGGTACAATCGTCGCAGCATTAGCGCTTTCTTTCAGGTCAGCAAAGCCAAACTGTACGTCGATAGGACCATTGCCATAACCCAAGTTAAGACCTACTTGACGACCTTCACTGCTCAAGCTAGGATTGTTGCCAGTAGTTTCGCCGAAGGTATAAGAAACGCCACCGTTGAAACCACTGTAGTTAGGCGTTGCAAATTTGATGGTGTTGCTACGACGGTTACTGTCGATGCCGCCAAAGAACACATCTTCGATGTTACCAATGTTACCTGCAGCACCGAATGGATCAATTTTGCTGTAAGCATCCTTCAAAGGAGTGTTTTGCTTGCCCAGTGTCACCTGACCAAAGCCACCACCCAGTCCAACGTAAGAATAACGATTAAAGCCTGAGCCCTTAGCTGCAGAGCCGTCGTCCAGATTAAAACCGCTTTCCAAAACAAACAAAGCTTTCAGGCCATTGCCCAAATCTTCGGTGCCTTTAATACCAACACGGCTAGCAGACTGACCGCCGCTTTCCAGACCGCTGGTACGATCATCACCGTTATCAAACGACTGGATGCCAACGTCTGCCACGCCGTACACGGTTACATTGGTTTGCGCGCTAGCAACACCTGCGAATGCGCCGAGGACTGCCAAGGCCAATAGCGATTTTTTCATTAAAATTTCTCCAGAAGTTGTCATGCTAAAATTTTTGTCGCACTAAGCAGTCCACCTCGGTGGGTTCCTGCCGATACTTCCTAACCAGAAGATTGAGAAGCTGATAGACATTTCAACAAATTCCAGCTGGCAGGGCAAAGGAAACTTAAGGTTTGTGTTTATTTCCGACAATTTCTGTCGCATTAGTGCAACATTCGCAGAAGTTGATGCAAAGAACGTAGAGATGGGGAGCGTATAAATGGACAAGTTAATTAGCGGTTTCGACCGGATGCTGCGCGGGGTGACCGGCATGACGCCTGCAGGACGCGCCAGTCCTGCAACGGGCGTGGCGGAAACAGCACTGACGCCTGAACAAAAGCGCCTGAGCGCGGGCCTGATGCGGGTGAACCACGTAGGCGAAGTCTGCGCCCAAGCTTTGTATGAGGCGCAAGGCCAATTTGCGCGCAACCCGGAAGTGGCTGCGCAACTGGCACAGTCGGCACGGGAAGAAGAAGACCATTTGGCCTGGACTGCGGAGCGGCTGCAGGAATTGGGTAGCCGAGTCAGCTTGTTGAATCCGCTGTGGTATCTGGGTGCCTACGCCTTGGGTGTGGCGGCGGCGAAGTCGGGGGACGGGCGCAGCCTAGGGTTTGTGGTTGAGACCGAGCGCCAGGTCGAGGCACACTTGGACAGCCATCTGGACCGGCTGCCCGCTGCAGACCAGCGCTCCCGCGCCATCGTGCAGCAAATGGCCAGGGATGAAGCGGCTCATGGTGCAGCGGCGCAGGCAATGGGCGCACAGAACTTACCGATACCGATCAAGCTGGCGATGCGTGGCATGGCAAAGCTGATGACCACCACAGCCTACTACCTGTAAGGCCGCTCAACACGGAATGCCAAGCAGCGATCAGAAGCGGGCAAGTTGCTGAGATAGCAGAGGCAAAACAAGACGATTAAGCAAAAAGAGTCAAAGTTAGAGGGCAGGTAAAAAAAGAGGGTCGCCCGCGGTAATGCGGGCGACCCTCTTTTTTCTGCGCTACTATTCAATTCACTTCAAAATTCACTTCAATTTATTCCCCTCAAGAAATATTTTCTTTGAAGAATCGAAATGCGGAAAATAATATGAACTCGTTCAATAAAAAAATTATAACGATTGGTTGCTTGGTTTTCCTCGGCGGCTGTGGTGGAGGTAGCGGATCTTCCGATAAATCTGTTGAAGAAAAACCTGCGCCAACTAAGACTAACCCTGGTCCAAATCGCCCAGCACCAAATGAAACACCGCGTCCAAGCGATCCTGATTCAAATGAAACCCCGCGACCAAGCGA
>JBBSSV010000097.1:0-6829 GCA_038241705.1 Burkholderiales bacterium
GCAGTAGTCTTGCTGGCGCTGGTTTTAACAGCGGGTGCCGAAGTTGGCATGTCGGGTTTGGAAGCAGGCATGGCAGGCCGCTATGAAAATGGAAAAAGGTTTTGCCGTGCAATTTTAACGGTAGCACGCATAAAGCCGTAGCCAGACACGGCAGCGCGTAAAATAGCGGTCTGCTTCAGCCGCATTCGCTCAGCCTCACCCGCTTGCAAAAAGCGGCGACCATATGCTGGTCGTGGCTACGCTGAAGTGGCCATCGTCCTGCCCGTTCCTGATTCCCTGTCCATGCCTGCCTACCGCCACACCCTCTCCGACTTCGACTTTGATTTGCCGCCGGAACTGGTTGCGCAACTGCCGCTGCCCACGCGCAGCGCCTCGCGCTTGCTCAACGTCAGCGACACTGGCTGCCAGGACCGGACATTCACCGACCTGGTGGACTTGCTGGTCCCGGGCGACTTGCTGGTGTTTAACAACACGCGCGTGCTGAAAGCCCGTTTTTTTGGCGTCAAGCAAAGTGGTGGCAAGGTCGAAGTCCTGATCGAACGCGTGCTCGATGACCGCACCGTTCATGCCCAGATCCGCGCGTCCAAGTCGCCGCCGGCTGGCAGCTGCATCCGTCTGGCCGATGCCTTCGAAGTCGAAGTCGAAGGCCGCAGCGACCAGTTCTATGTGCTGCGCTTTCCGGCCGATGTGTTCGAGTTGATCGAGACGCATGGCCGTTTGCCGCTGCCTCCCTATATCGCGCATGCGGCCAGTGACGAAGACGAGCAGCGCTACCAGACCGTGTATGCGCAAACGCCAGGTGCGGTGGCGGCCCCTACTGCCGGTCTGCATTTTGACGAGGTTCTGCTAACGCGGCTGCGCGAACGCGGGGTGGAATGTGCTTTTGTGACCCTGCATGTCGGCGCCGGTACCTTTCAGCCAGTGCGCACCGAAGACCTGAGCCAGCACCAGATGCACAGCGAGTGGTATACGATTCCCCCGGAAACGGTAGCCGCTGTGCAGGCAACCCAGGCTGCCGGGCGGGATGTGGTCGCGGTGGGCACCACCAGCTTGCGCGCATTGGAATCAGCCAGCCAAGGCGGTGCATTGCAGGCGGGCAGCGCCGATACCCGTCTATTCATCATCCCCGGCTATGCTTTCCAGAGCGTGACCCGACTGGTGACCAATTTCCATTTGCCCAAATCGACTTTACTGATGCTGGTCTCGGCCTTCGCCGGCTACGATGTCATGCGCGCGGCCTACCAGCATGCCATCCTGCACCGCTATCGCTTTTTCAGCTATGGCGATGCCATGCTGTTGACGTGCAGTCAGCATCCGTCTGCTTAACCTTATTTGCCTGCCATGTTGAAATACGAACTCCTGAATACAGACGGCAATGCCCGTCGCGGCCGGTTGACGGTCAACCATGGCGTGATCGAAACGCCGATTTTTATGCCGGTGGGCACTTATGGCACGGTCAAGGCCATGTCGCCGCAGGAACTGCGTGAGATCGACGCCCAGATTATTCTGGGTAATACCTTTCATCTCTGGCTGCGCCCTGGCACTGCAGTATTGGAAAAATTCGGTGGCTTGCATGATTTCATGGGCTGGGACCGGCCCCTTCTGACTGATTCCGGTGGCTTTCAGGTGTTTTCGCTGGGGGCCATGCGCAAGATCACGGAAGAGGGCGTGCATTTCTCTTCGCCTATCAACGGCGATAAATTGTTTCTGTCGCCGGAAGTCTCGATGCAGATTCAACGCTCGCTAAATTCCGACATCGCCATGCAGTTCGATGAATGTACGCCCTATGAAGTCAATGGTCGCCCGGCCACGGCCGACGAAGCCGGGCAATCTATGCGTATGTCCCTGCGTTGGGGTCAGCGCTCGCGCAACGAGTTTAAACAGGGTGGCAACCCGAATGCACTGTTTGGCATCGTCCAGGGCGGCATGTTCGAGCATCTGCGTGATGAATCGCTAGCGGGGCTAGAAGAAATCGGCTTCGATGGTTTGGCCATTGGCGGCTTGTCGGTGGGTGAGCCTAAAGAAGACATGCTACGCATCTTGGCGCACACGGGTCCCAAGCTGCCTGCCGACAAGCCGCATTATTTGATGGGGGTGGGCACGCCCGAAGATCTGGTTGCGGGCGTGACCCATGGCATCGACATGTTCGACTGTGTCATGCCAACGCGCAACGCGCGCAACGGCTGGCTGTTTACCCGGTTTGGCGATATCAAGATCCGCAACGCCCGCTACAAGGATGACGAACAGCCTCTGGATGCAAGCTGCGGCTGCCATGCCTGTCGAAATTTTTCTCGTGCCTATCTGCACCACTTGCATCGTGCCGGCGAAATCCTGGGCGCTCGTCTGAATACCATGCACAACCTGCACTATTACTTGGAACTGATGCGCGAGATGCGTACAGCCATCGAAAACGGGGAGTTCACCCTTTTTGTCGTCCGTTTTAATGCCGATCGGCAACGCGGCGTCTGAGTAATCCGCGCCAAGATATGGCGGAAAACCCTAATGCCGGTGCTAGAATGCCACGTTATTTAACCCTACTACTCGGAGCACAACGTGTTTATTTCCAATGCTTATGCACAAGCCACTGGTGGCGTGATGGAAGGTCTGACCAGCTTCCTGCCCATCGTTTTGATGTTCGTGGTGCTGTACTTCCTGATGATCCGTCCGCAGATGAAACGTCAGAAAGACCACAAGGCCTTGATCGCTGCCGTGTCCCGGGGCGACGAAGTGGTAACGGTTGGCGGCATTCTGGGTACCGTTAGCAAGGTGGGGGATGTCTATGTGACGGTAGCCATCGGCGACAACACTGAAGTCATGCTGCAGAAATCCTCGATTTCGGCTTTGCTGCCAAAAGGTACTTTGAAGTCCCTCTAAGATCTGTCTGGTCCTGGGTCCTTGCCGGGACGCCATGCCAGGTGCATGGCAACCGTCTTCCCTGAAAATGAACGCCCTATGAATCGCTATCCCCTCTGGAAATACCTGGTCATGGTCATCGCGCTGGTTGTCGGCGTGTTGTACATGCTGCCCAATTTTTTTGGGGAGTCACCGGCGTTGCAGGTCAGTAGCGCCAAGGCGACGCTGAAGATCGAGCCGGCGGACATGGACCGGGTGGAGCAGGCCTTGAAGCAACGCGGCATCCAGCCTGACACCGTGACCTTTGAAACCCTGGGCAACCTGAGTTCGATCCGTGTGCGTTTTGTCGATACCGACACCCAGTTCCGGGCTAAGGGACTGCTGGAAGCTGCACTGAATCCCGATCCCGAAGACCCCGCCTACCTGGTGGCCTTCAATCTCATGCACAACACGCCGCAATGGCTGCAAAGCCTGAATGCCTTCCCAATGTATCTGGGTCTGGACTTGCGTGGAGGCGTGCATTTCCTGATGCAGGTCGATACCCAAGCTGTACTGCAAAAACGCCTACAGGGCATGCAAGCCAGCATTCGCAGCGCTCTCTTTGACAAGAAAATCCGCTACGCCGGCTTGACGCGCAGCGGCGACACCGTCGAAGTGCGCTTTCGCGATGCGCAAACGCGTAGCGCCGCCCGTGCTGCGCTGACCGCGCAGTTGCCGGAGCTGACGCTGAACGACGTGGAGGGTGAGGATGGCTTCAAGCTCGTTGGCAGTTTGAGTGCGCAAGAACTGAAGCAGACCGTCGAAGGTGCAGTCCAGCAAAACATCAGCACCCTGTCCAAGCGTGTGAACGAACTGGGCGTGGCCGAGCCCATCATCCAGCGCCAGGGGGCCGATCGTATCGTCGTGCAATTGCCCGGCGTGCAGGACGTGGCCCGAGCCAAGGACATCATTGGCCGCACAGCCACGCTGGAAGTGCGCATGGTGGACGAATCAGTCACACGTGGTACCGAAGAAACCGCACCGGTACCGTTTGGTTCGGAACTGTTCAAAATCGGCAAGGGTGCGCCGGTGGTGCTACAGAAAGAACCCATCATCACGGGCGACTACATTTCCAACGCCTCGGCCAGCTTCGACCAGAACCAGCAGCCTTCGGTTAGCATCGATCTGAATGGCGACGGTGGTCGGCGCATGCGCGCCGCCACGCGCCACCAGGTCGGCAAACTGATGGCGATCGTACTGTTTGAAAAGGGTAAGGGCGAAGTCCTGACCGTGGCCACGATCCAGGATGAGTTGGGCTCGCGCTTCCAGATCACTGGCATGGGCACGCCTGACGCTGCCAATGACCTCGCCTTGCTGCTGCGTGCCGGTTCGCTGGCAGCGCCTATGGACATCGTTGAAGAGCGGACTATTGGCCCGCAACTGGGTGCGGAAAACATCCGCATGGGAATCGATTCCACGCTCTACGGTTTCGCCGCGATCATTATTTTCATGATGATCTACTACCATCTGTTTGGCTTTTTCAGTGCGTTTTCGCTACTGGTCAACCTGATGCTGCTGGTGTCGGTGCTATCGATGATGCAGGCCACCCTGACCCTGCCTGGCATGGCTGCGATTGCCTTTACCCTGGGTATGGCGATCGATGCCAACGTCTTGATCAACGAGCGTATCCGGGAAGAACTACGCCGTGGCATGTCGCCTCAAGTGGCAATCGCCACCGGCTTTGACCGGGCTTGGGCCACGATTGTCGACTCCAACGTCACAACCTTGATTGCGGGTGTTGCCTTGCTGATCTTTGGCTCGGGCGCGATTCGTGGCTTTGCGGTGGTGCACTGCATCGGCATCCTGACCTCGATCTTTTCGTCGGTGTTTGTCATGCGTGGCATTACCAATCTCTGGTATGGCCGCAAGCGTAAGCTGACCGCCGTGTCCATCGGCCAGGTCTGGAAGCCTGACGCCTGAACGCTGCGCCTGCCTGCCGTGAAAGCGGCAGGCAGCGAGTCTGCATGGCCTGGACTGGCTGGCAGCACCCCGACCCCACCGGCCACGCAAAGCGCCGGACAGAAAGGAAAGTGATGGAACTGTTTCGCATCAAAAAAGATATTCCCTTCATGCGCCACGCGCGAATTTTCAACGCGATTTCGATGCTGACCTTCGTGCTTGCCGTATTTTTCCTGGTGAGTAAGGGTCTGCACTTGTCGATTGAATTCACCGGCGGCACGGTCATGGAGGTAACGTATTCCGAAGAGGCGGATCTAGAGAAGGTCCGAAAAACCGTTGGTTCGCTCGGCTACAGCGATAACCAGGTGCAGAACTTCGGTACTGCCCGTGATGTGCTGATTCGATTGCCCACACAAAAAAACGTGACCACGGCCCAGATCAGTGAGCAGGTTATGACAGCCTTGAAAAAGGATGATCCCGGAGTTTCCGTGAAGCGAGTGGAGTTCGTCGGCCCTCAGGTCGGGGAAGAATTGACCCAGGATGGGTTGTTGGCGCTGGGTATGGTGATCCTTGGCATCATGATCTACTTGGCAGTGCGTTTCGAGTGGAAATATGCAGTGGCGGCCATCATCGCCAATCTGCATGACGTGATCATCATCCTGGGATTTTTTGCCTTTTTTCAGTGGGAGTTTTCCTTGACCGTGCTGGCGGCGGTGCTGGCGGTGCTGGGCTATTCGGTCAACGAATCGGTGGTGATCTTCGACCGGGTGCGTGAAACCTTTCGGGACCGCCGCTTTGGCCGCATGGCTCCGCCGGAGGTACTGAACCATGCCATTACCAGCACCATTTCCCGTACCGTCATCACCCACGGCTCGACCCAGATCATGGTGCTGTCGATGCTGTTTTTTGGTGGTCCGACCCTGCATTACTTTGCGGTGGCGCTGACCATTGGCATCTGCTTCGGCATCTACTCTTCCGTCTTTGTGGCTGCAGCAATTGCCATGTGGCTGGGCGTCAAGCGAGAAGACCTGATCAAGCCACCCAAGGAAAAGGACGAAACCGGCGGAGCCGTGGTCTAACGATAAGCCTCTGCCTTTGGCACTGACCAAGCCGGCCTGTGGCCGGCTTTTTGTTTTATGCTGCAACAGCGTATGCACGCATGGCAACCAGTGCGTTTTTTTCCAAGGAGGTGGGCATGTTGAAAAAAATACGAGTCTGGGATTTGCCCACGCGTCTATTTCACTGGGTACTGGTGCTACTGGTAGTGACTTCGGTGGTGACTCAGCAAATTGGTGGCAATGCCATGGAGTGGCACTTTTTTTCTGGCTATTCGATCCTGACGCTGTTGCTGTTTCGCTTGGTCTGGGGGTTGATTGGCAGTCGCTATGCGCGCTTCAAGGATTTCCTGTATTCACCCGCCGCCATCATCGCTTACCTGAAAGCGGGCTCGGCCACGACGGGTCGCTCTTCGCTGGGACACAATCCGGTGGGCAGTCTGTCAGTGCTGGCGCTGCTGGGGATTTTGCTGGCGCAAGCGATGACCGGCCTGTTTGCTAATGACGATATTGCTAGCGAAGGCCCGCTGGTGCGCTACATCAGCAAGGACCGCTCGGACTGGCTGACCTGGCTGCATGCCGATATTTTCAGCCTCTTTATCTATGGCCTAGTCGGGCTGCATGTGGCAGCCATTGCCTACTATTATTTCGGACGCAAGGAAAATCTGGTCAAGCCGATGCTGACGGGTAATAAGGAAATTGCCCAGGAAGCGCCAGCGGCCAGTGACTCTTGGAAGTTGCGTTTGGGCGCTCTGCTGGTGCTGGCTGTATGCGCGGGCGCCGTCTATGCATTGGTGCAGTTGACCGCTTATCCGAGCTATTGAGTATCTGGTAATTACGAGAAAAATTCTGTCCGGACAGAAGCTATATAAGGGTTTCAATAAAAGGGGTTCAACAAAAAAAGGGGCAACTCCATGGTCGCCCCTTTTTTTGTTCTCCATACAGGCAACGAATCAGCCCGTTGCGGACGACTTACTTGCGAC
>JBBSSV010000098.1:0-6798 GCA_038241705.1 Burkholderiales bacterium
GCGTCTGATCGATCGTCCGATCCGCCCTCTGTTCCCAGAGGGTTACATGAATGAAGTACAGGTCGTCGTGCACGTGTTGTCGGTCAATCCTGAGATTGATCCCGATATCGCCGCCATGATCGCTACTTCAGCTGCGCTGAGTATTTCCGGCATCCCTTTTAATGGTCCCATTGGCGCAGCGCGTGTCGGTTACGCAGCCGGCCAGTACATTCTCAACCCCACTGCCAGCCAGTTGGTCGATTCCGAGATGGACTTGATCGTCGCCGGCACCGAGCAAGCTGTGCTGATGGTTGAATCCGAAGCGCAGCAGTTGTCAGAAGAAGTCATGTTGGGTGCCATCGTGTTTGGCCATGAGCAGATGCGCGCCGTGATCGACGCCATCCATGAATTGGTGCAGGAAGGTGGCAAGCCGGAAATCGAATGGAGGCCGACCGCCAGCAATGACGCGCTGATAGCACAAGTGACGCAACTGGCAGAAGAAAAGCTGCGCGAAGCCTATCGCACCCAGAATAAACAGGCGCGCAGCACGCGTCTGAAAGATGTGGCCAACGAAGTCAATGCCGCGCTAGCGCAGGATGCCGGCAATGCCGCGCCGGATTCAGTTGCCGTCGGCAATATTCTGTTTGATCTGGAAAGCAAGATCGTGCGCTCACAGATTCTGGATGGCGAGCCGCGCATCGATGGCCGCGACACCCGCACTGTGCGCCCGATTGAAATCCGCACTGGCGTCTTGCCGCGTACCCATGGCTCTGCCTTGTTTACCCGCGGTGAAACCCAGGCCTTGGTGATCGCTACCTTGGGTACGGCACGGGACGAGCAAAAGATCGATGCGCTGATGGGCGAGTACAGCGACCGTTTCATGATGCACTACAACATGCCGCCCTTCGCAACTGGTGAGACCGGTCGCGTGGGCACACCCAAGCGCCGTGAAATCGGCCATGGCCGTCTGGCCAAGCGCGCACTGCTGGCAGCTTTGCCTAACCCCGAAGACTTCAGCTACTCCATGCGGGTAGTGTCGGAAATCACCGAGTCGAACGGCTCCTCGTCGATGGCCTCCGTGTGTGGTGGTTCACTGGCGATGATGGATGCCGGCGTACCTTTGAAAAAGCATGTGGCTGGTATCGCCATGGGTCTGATCAAAGAAGGTGGCAAGTTCGCTGTCCTGACCGACATTCTGGGTGATGAAGATCATCTGGGCGATATGGATTTCAAAGTGGCGGGTACAGACGCCGGTATCACGGCTTTGCAGATGGACATCAAGATCCAGGGCATCACCAAGGAAATTATGCAGGTGGCGCTGGAGCAGGCCAAGGAAGGCCGTATGCATATTCTGGGAAAAATGCAGGAAGCTGTGCCCAATGCCAATACCGAACTGTCCAACTTTGCACCGCGCTTGCTCACCATCAAGATCAATCCTGAGAAGATCCGGGACGTCATCGGTAAGGGCGGCGCCGTGATTCGTGCCTTGACAGAAGAAACTGGCACCCAGATCGATATCAGTGACGAAGGCGTGGTGACAATTGCGTCGGTGGATGCCTCCGCCGGCCAGGAAGCCAAGCGTCGTATCGAAGAACTGACCGCTTCAGTAGAAGTGGGGCAGGTGTACAGTGGGACTGTTTTGAAGCTTCTGGATTTTGGTGCCATTGTCCAGGTCATTCCGGGCAAGGATGGCTTGCTGCATATCAGCCAGATCGCCAACGAGCGCGTCAATGCCGTTTCCGACTACCTGCAGGAAGGTCAACAGGTGCGCGTTAAAGTGCTGGAAACGGATGACCGCGGTCGCCTCAAGTTGTCTATGAAGGCCTTGGCCGCAGACGAGGCGGCATCTGCAATCTCGACCCCAGAAACACCAGAGTAAACTAGGCTGCGCCAACCTTTGGGTTGGCAATCGCTTGAAAGCCACTCGCTGCGGTTGAAATGCAGCGAGTGGCTTTTTTTTGTGGATGTATCATATTTCCCAAAAAATTCTCTCCGTAAAAGCCCCATGCGAGTTGAAAACAGGTGATTACGAGCACAAGATGCACTTTGGTGCATGTGTGGTTTGACCATGCTTGCTGCCACACGCTAGAATACGGGGTTATCAAATTTTGGAATGCTATGCGCCGCAAACTTGTTGCCGGCAACTGGAAGATGAATGGCGGCCTAGCTGCCAATTCCCAGTTGCTGGGCGAGCTAAAGACCTTACTGGCCGCAGATACTGCGCCCAGCTGTGAAGTGGTCTTGTGTATCCCGGCTCCCTATTTTTCCCAGTGCCAGAGTGGGCTCGCAGGCTCGACGGTCGCATTGGGTGCCCAAGATCTCTCGATGCACGAAGCCGGCGCTTATACCGGTGAAGTGTCGGCTTCGATGTTGCGCGACTTCGACTGCCGCTACGCCATCGTTGGCCACTCGGAGCGACGTGATTACCATCGTGAGTCGGATCAGATGGTGGCAGGCAAAGCCGTAGCTGCCCTGAAAGCATCCTTGACGCCCATCGTGTGTGTCGGCGAAACCCAGGCTGAGCGCGAGCAAGGCCTGACCGAGAAAACCGTATTGCGGCAGTTGAATGCAGTATTGGACAGCTTGTCGGCTCCGATGGCATCCAAAATAGTACTGGCCTATGAGCCGGTCTGGGCAATCGGCACCGGTCAGACGGCAACGCCTGACATGGTGCAGCAGGTCCATGCAGTGTTGCGCAAGCGCCTGTATGCGCAGAGCCAGAAGGCTGGCGAACAGGTCAGGATCTTGTACGGTGGTAGCGTCAAGCCTGAAAATGCGGCCGAACTATTTGCTTTGCCGGATGTGGATGGTGGGCTGATTGGCGGTGCCTCGCTTCAGGCAAACGATTTTATTGAAATCATTCGGGCGGCGTGCATACAAGACGCCGGCCACACCACAGAAAGCGCACCATGAACACAATGTTTACCGCCATCGTCGTAATCCAGGTGCTGTCTGCCTTAACTGTCATTGCCCTGGTGCTGCTGCAGCATGGCAAGGGCGCAGACATGGGTGCTGCCTTTGGTTCCGGCGCGTCTGGCAGTCTGTTCGGAGCGACCGGGTCGTCCAACTTTCTCTCGCGTTTTACCGGCGTGGCAGCCTTCGTCTTTTTCACTACCACGCTGGGATTGGCCTACTTGAGCAACCTGCCTGTGTCAGAAGGAGGCGTGATGGACCGCTTGCCGACGAACTCTGTGCCTGCCGCCAATCCTTCGTCCGCCGATGCGATTCCACAGGCTCAGCAGCCAGTTAAAAAGGGAGTGGATCCTGCTGTCGGGCGCGATCTGAACGAAATCCCTAAATAGTGTGAGAAA
This sequence comes from Burkholderiales bacterium, assembly GCA_038241705.1. Lineage (GTDB taxonomy): Bacteria > Pseudomonadota > Gammaproteobacteria > Burkholderiales > Burkholderiaceae_D > JBBSSV01. The sequence continues at coordinate 3,291 of JBBSSV010000098.1, forward strand.
TGCGAAGTAACGTCTTTGTAAAAGGGCAGTTAGCGTTGAACAAAAGCATCAAAAGAGGTTAAAATAACGCCCTATGCCGACGTGGTGGAACTGGTAGACACGCTACCTTGAGGTGGTAGTGGCGAAAGCTGTGCGAGTTCGAGTCTCGCCGTCGGCACCAATAACAAAAGCCAGCAAAAGGTGAGCCCCGCATTGCTGGCTTTTTATCGAGAGCAAAAGTCCTTCTTCTCGAATTCAATGGGTCTTCTGGTCAACCATTTAACTCAAAGCGGTCAATTGTGAATCTCGAAAATTATCTTCCCGTTCTGTTGTTCATTCTTGTTGGGATTGCTGTCGGCGTCGCGCCACAGGTGCTCGGCCGATTGATCGGGCCGCACAAGCCCGACCCCGAGAAAAACTCTCCGTATGAATGCGGTTTTGAGGCATTCGAAGATGCGCGCATGAAGTTCGACGTGCGGTATTACCTGATTGCAATTCTGTTCATTTTGTTTGATCTGGAAGTGGCCTTCCTGATTCCTTGGGCGGTGTCGATGCGCGAAATCGGCATGCTCGGATTTTGGTCAATGATGATTTTCCTCGGTCTCCTGGTAGTCGGGTTGATATACGAGTGGAAAAAAGGCGCGCTGGATTGGGAGTAAGTCATGGCAATTGATGGTGTATTGAACGAAGGGTTTGTCACCACTACGGCCGACAAGTTGATCAACTGGACCCGAACTGGCTCCATGTGGCCGATGACCTTTGGTCTGGCCTGTTGCGCAGTAGAGATGATGCATGCGGGTGCCGCCCGTTACGATATGGACCGCTTCGGCGTCCTGTTTCGGCCCTCGCCGCGTCAATCCGACGTGATGATCGTGGCTGGCACGCTTTGCAACAAAATGGCGCCAGCTCTGCGCAAGGTCTATGACCAGATGGCTGAGCCGCGCTGGGTAATATCCATGGGCTCCTGTGCCAACGGCGGTGGTTATTACCACTATTCCTATTCAGTGGTGCGTGGTTGTGATCGCATCGTGCCTGTTGATATTTACGTGCCAGGCTGTCCGCCGACGGCTGAAGCTCTGCTGTACGGGGTGATGCAGTTGCAGAACAAAATCAGACGCACCAACACCATTGCGCGTTGAAGGGTGCAGGAATTATGACGATCAAACTTGAAAAGCTGGAAGCCGCCTTGCGCAATGTCTTGGGTGAGCAGCTGCAGTCCCTGACCCTGGCGTTGGGCGAAGTCACCATCGTGGTCAAGGACACGGACTATCTGGCAACCATGCGCAGCCTGCATGAGCACGCTGAGCTGAAATTTGAACAGATGATCGATCTGTGCGGCGTGGATTACTCCACCTATGGCGATGGGGCCTGGGATGGCCCGCGCTTTGCAGTAGTTATCCACATGCTATCGATCACGCACAACTGGCGTGTGCGTGTACGGGTGTTTGCCCCGGACGATGAGATGCCGCTGGTGGCGTCACTGATTGACATCTGGTCGGCGGCCAACTGGTTCGAGCGCGAAGCGTTTGATCTGTATGGAATCTTGTTCGACGGGCATGACGACCTGCGTCGCATCCTGACCGACTACGGTTTCATCGGTCATCCCTTTCGCAAGGATTTTCCATTGTCGGGCTACGTCGAGATGCGCTATGACGCTGAGCAAAAACGCGTCATTTATCAACCCGTCACCATTGAACCGCGCGACAACGTGCCGCGCGTGATTCGTGAAGAACAGTACGGGGTCAAATAATGGCTGAAATCAAGAATTACACCCTCAACTTTGGTCCGCAACACCCTGCGGCCCATGGCGTGCTACGTCTGGTCCTAGAGTTGGATGGTGAAGTGATCCAGCGTGCTGACCCGCATATCGGGCTGCTGCATCGCGCGACCGAGAAGCTGGCCGAACACAAGACCTACCTGCAGTCCGTGCCCTACATGGATCGTCTGGATTACGTTTCAATGATGTGCAACGAGCACGCCTACGTGATGGCGATCGAAAAGATGCTCGGCCTTGAGGTACCCTTGCGCGCCCAGTACATTCGCGTCATGTTCGATGAAATCACGCGCTTGCTGAACCACCTGCTGTGGCTGGGTGCGCATGGCATCGACGTGGGAGCCATGGGCGTATTTCTGTACGCTTTTCGCGAGCGCGAAGAGTTGATGGATGTCTACGAAGCCGTCTCCGGTGCGCGCATGCATGCTGCTTATTACCGTCCGGGCGGCGTATACCGTGACCTGCCGGACACCATGCCCCAGCACCAGCCATCGATAGTGCGCAATGCTAAGGCCGTAGCGCGCCTGAATGAGAATCGTCAGGGCTCGCTACTGGACTTCATTGAAGACTTTACTATTCGTTTTCCCACCTATGTGGATGAATACGAAACCTTGCTGACGGACAACCGCATCTGGAAGCAACGTCTGGTCGGTGTTGGCGTTGTCTCGCCTGAGCGTGCACTAGCTATGGGCTTTACCGGCCCCATGCTGCGCGGATCGGGTGTGGAATGGGATCTGCGCAAGAAGCAGCCCTATGAAGTCTATGACCTGATGGATTTTGACATTCCAGTTGGCACCAACGGTGATTGCTATGACCGCTATCTGGTGCGCGTGCAGGAGATGCGTGAGTCGAACCGCATCATCAAGCAATGCATTGAGTGGTTGCGCAATAATCCAGGCCCGGTAATGACCGACAACCACAAGGTTGCCCCGCCTGCGCGCGTGAGCATGAAGTCCAACATGGAAGAACTGATCCATCACTTCAAATTGTTCACGGAAGGCTTTCATATTCCAGAAGGTGAGGCCTATGCAGCCATCGAACATCCCAAGGGGGAGTTCGGCATCTACATGATTTCCGACGGTGCCAACAAGCCTTATCGCTTGAAGATCCGGGCACCCGGCTTCCCGCACTTGGCGAGTTTGAATGAAATGGCCAAGGGGCACATGCTGGCCGATGCCGTCACGATCCTTGGCACCCAGGATATCGTCTTTGGCGAAATTGACAGGTAAGCGGATCGCTTAGATCCATTATTGAGGCATAGAGATGCTGTTATCAGAGCAAGCGTATAAAAAAATCGACCGTGAACTCACCAAGTTTCCGGAAGACCAGCGCCAATCGGCCGTCATGTCCGCACTCGCCATTGCGCAAACCGAACTGGGATGGCTGTCGCCACAAATCATTCAGGAAGTGGCTGGCTATTTGCAGATGCCTGACATTGCTGTGCAGGAAGTTGCGACTTTCTACACGCTTTACAACGTCAAGCCTACGGGAACGTACAAAATTTCCGTATGTACCAACCTGCCGTGTGCCTTGTCGGGCGGTGAGCGTGCTGCGACCTACTTGAAGGAAAAGCTGGGGATTGATTTTCGCGAGACTACCCCTGATGGCCAGATCACGCTGGTGGAAGGGGAGTGCATGGGCTCCTGTGCGGATGCACCTGTGATGCTGGTAAATAACGCAAGAATGTGCAGCTGGATGTCGGATGAAAAGATCGATGCGCTGCTGGAGGAACTGAAGAAATGACCAGTCTGCATA
>JBBSSV010000099.1:0-6757 GCA_038241705.1 Burkholderiales bacterium
CTGCCGTGATATCCCAGAAGTGAGCCTGGCTAACGTCGATCACGACCTGGTCCACCACCTCCCGAAAATCAAAGGCCTGAATGAAGTGATCGGCCGAGGCAAAGAACACCTGACCCTTGACGCTGTACTGGCGCTGTCGACCTTCCTGATTCAGTTCAGACTTGATGTGCAGCAGGCGCCCGACCTTGGCGGCAAAGAACAGCGCGCTCAGCAGCACGCCTACAAACACCCCCTTGGCCAGATCATGTGTGATCACCACCACCAACACCGTGGCCAGCATCACCGCGCTGGAGCTTTTGGGATGGGTCGGCAGATTGCGCACTGACTCCCAACTGAAGGTGCCGATGGACACCATGATCATCACCGCCACCAGCGCCGCCATGGGAATGCGCTGTACCCAATCGCTCAGGAAGACAATCAGGATCAGCAGCACCACGCCTGCGGTCAGCGTGGACAAACGTCCCCGACCGCCGGACTTCACATTAATGACCGACTGGCCGATCATGGCGCATCCGGCCATGCCGCCCAAGAAACCGGCAGCGATGTTGGCCACCCCCTGGCCGGAACATTCCCGGTTTTTATTGCTGGAGGTGTCGGTCAGGTCGTCAACGATGGTCGCCGTCATCATCGATTCGAGCAAGCCCACGGTGGCCAGCGTCAGCGCGTAGGGCAGGATGATGAACAGCGTCTCCAGATTCAGTGGCACTTGCGGCAGCAGAAAGATTGGCAAGCTATCCGGCAACTCGCCCATGTCGCCCACGGTGCGGATGTCCAGCCCTAACGCCAGCGACACCGCCGTCAGCAGCACGATGCACACCAGTGGCGAGGGCACTGCTTTCGTCAGATAGGGAAGCAGATAAATGATGCCCAGTCCAGCCGCCACCATCGGGTACACCATCCAGCTGACGTTGATCAACTCCGGCAGCTGCGCCATGAAAATCAGGATGGCCAGCGCATTGACAAAGCCGGTGACCACCGAGCGCGAGACAAAGCGCATCAGCGCCCCCAGCCGCAAGGCACCGGCGAGTATCTGAATCAAGCCGGTCAGTACGGTGGCAGCCAATAGATATTGCAAGCCATGGTCCTTGACCAAGGTCACCATGACCAGCGCCATCGCGCCGGTGGCGGCAGAAATCATTCCAGGTCGTCCGCCGGCAAAGGCAATCACCACGGCAATACAGAAAGAGGCGTACAGCCCAACCTTGGGATCAACCCCGGCAATGATGGAAAAGGCAATGGCTTCCGGGATCAGAGCCAGGGCCACTACTGTGCCCGAGAGCAGATCCCCACGAATATTGGACAGCCATTCCTGGCGCAGACTCATCATCAACATGGATTCTCAAAAAAGCTGCTAGTCAAGAGGTATAGACGAGGCAGAAGCGGGCTAAAGACAGCCAGTGGCAAGACAGGCGCTGCAACCGCTGCGATGCAGGTCAATCAAAGGACCGGCAAGGAGAGACAACGAATGTGATAGCCGACAGATCCCGACCCGGCAGCACGTGACGCGCCCTTCCATTCTCCTGCCCGAAGCTGGTCTGCAGGCTAGCCTGCTTCCCATGGCAGCGGCCACGCTAGCATGACCGTTGGAAGGAAATGAAAGCAGGATTGTAGCGGCCGACTGCGTACTGCTGCAAATTTGCGGCGGATGGCCGGACTGAGAACAGGCCTCGAAAGTGGTCTGCAGTCAGCAGTGCTGATCGCTGTCACAAAGCTTGTTTTGGGTCCAGCCACGCAGCAAACATCTTCAAGTCAGTGACGAAAAAAGGGGCGGATACGCTGTTCCCGCATCCGCCCCTTTTCCTGAATCCTCTACTGTCTTAATTGTGCGCGAGTCAAGCCTGTATCGTGCCGCTGTCGCCCAGTGCATCCTTGTTGCCAGTGGTGATGGCCTTGGCCAGACCATACATACGCTCGAAGACATTGTTCGGCGCATCCCAGTAGTCGGCGCGGCCAATCTTCACTTTCAGTAGGGTCAGGTCAGGATCGCTCAATCCTTTTGGAAACCAGGGCTTGACCCAAGGCGTCCATAGCGTTTCCATCTTGGCTTCGTCGCGCATTACTTCAGCAGTGCCAGAAATCGAAAGATAGTCTTGTTTGTCGGGGCGGGTGTAGCACAGGTTGACATGGTGTTCGCGCTGCGCTTCGGCAACCTTAAGTGAGGAAGCGCTGGTGAAGAACCACAGACAGCCTTCTCCATCCATCTGCATGGTAGCCATCGGCCGGCTGTGCAGCGATCCGTCCACGTCGACCGTAGTCAGCATGGCAAAACGGGCGGCGTCGATCATGCTGCCCACTTTTTCCAGCGCGGCATCTTTCTGGGTCTCGATTTGCATTGCAACTCCTTTTCAGAAATTAAAAATGATGGGTTGGTCTGTGCGCCTTCTGCTTGGGCATCGCTCCCGCTATAACGCGCTAGCATTCTCCAGCGCTAATCTTGCAGGGCCAGTAGACAGGCACAAATCAATCCTGATACGGATAGAGGCTAGTCAAGCAAGCGGAAGGCCCGCACCGGTTTAGCTTGCTGGGCAGCCTTTAGTGGCTTTCCGGTTTCCAGATCAACCCAGTCCATTGGCTGGACGCCATCGGCCCGGATCTGGATTCTCGTGGGCGGCTCTCCCACCTGTGCCGCTAACGGCCCTAACACTAGTTCATAGCGCAATCCCGGCACCGGAATGAACACTTCATCCACGTTCCAGCTGCGCTCGGTGGGGGCCTCCTGAGTTTCTAAAGGTTCGGGCGGTTCGATCCCCAACTCCACCAAGATGCCGTGCAGAGTCGAAGGGCGGGGTGCATGCTTGTCTGCCAAGAGCGTTCTCCTGCTAGAAAGGGTCAAGGGTGCTGTTGGTTGCGGGCGGCTTTTCCGCCTTGCGTTGATTGTGTCGATCCACGTCCTGCGTCGCATCGTCAATGTCAGGATCGATCTGGTCCGACGGCTGGCGCACGATGCCCACACCCTCTGTCGGCGGTGTTTTCATCATGCCAGGGTCGGCTGCTGCTGGTGGGGGCGGTACGGGTGCGCGTTCCGCTGGTGCCACGCCGGGGTTCAGCGGGGCGAGAATAACCTCGGCTTCGGCTTGAGAAGTGCTCTTAACCGGTTCGTCCGATGATGCGGACCAACCGGCTTGGGCCGCCAGGCTACCTGCCGTACAAGCTGCCATGACCATGCCGGCCAGCCAGAGTTTCGCCATCATGCTCTCCTCCTTTGCATTGCTTGTTCTGTGCGTCACTCATAGGGTGCGCCGTGCATACCCATGCCTGTCACCGTTGTAGCATCAAAAAATGCCTGCTTTGTTGACCAAGGATCAGAGCCCGGCAAATAACACCGGTTCACACTGCGCACGCCATCGCCCACAAGCCAGGATGGAAGGAGGTACCTATTTACTGTGGCAGCAAGCGGATCAGTTGGCCATTGACTTGATCCGTCAGAATATATAACAGACCATCTGGGCCTTCGCGCACGTCACGGATGCGCTGTTCTAGGTCTTCCAGCAGCTTTTCTTCCTGCACCACCTTGCCATCCTTTAGCACCAGTCGACGCAACTGCCCGAACTTAAGTGAACCGACAAATAAATTGCCTTGCCAAGCCTTGCCGTAGCGTTCACTTTGCAGAAAGGCCATGCTAGAGGGCGCGATTGAAGGGGACCAGTTGTAAAGCGGCGGCTCCATGCCCGCCTGGGTCGCTTTGCCAGACCCAATCTTGCCGCCGCCATAGTTTTCGCCATGAGTGACTACGGGCCAGCCATAGTTCTTGCCGGCCTCCGGCAAATTAATCTCATCCCCACCCTTCGCTCCGTGCTCATGGGTCCACAAGCGTCCATCGGGGCTCAGCGTAGCGCCCTGTATGTTGCGGTGGCCATAGCTCCAGATTTCTGGCAACGGCGCGTTTTTGTCCCCCGCCTTGGCCTTTGCTACAAAGGGATTATCAGCCGGCACGCTGCCGTCTTTGTTCAGACGTACGACCTTGCCGTGGTGATTGTCCAGAGTCTGAGCATCCTGCATGCGCGAGAGGCGATCACCCAGGGTCAGGAACAGCGTGCCATCGCTGTTTTCGACGATGCGGCAGCCGAAGTGGGCGTTGCTGCGGTACTTGGGATACTGACTGAACAGCACCTTGACCTGCTCCAACTGGCTAGCATCGTCAGACAGACGTGCAGAGGCCATTGCGGTGGAATTGCGTAAGCCTTCTGATTCGGCGTAACAGAAATACAGTCGGCGATTGGTTTTGAAATCACTGTCCACGATTAGGTCTAGCAAGCCGCCCTGGCCATTGGCATCGCTCTTTGGCAGCCCCGTGATCGGCTGGCCCACTTTTCCATCTGCCTCTATTAGCCGCAACTGACCGATACGTTCTGTCACCAGCATGCGCCCACCGTCTAGAAAGGCTAGCGCCCAGGGGTGGGACAAGTCTGTGGCAACGACTTGCGGCTTGACGGTCATGGCGGGCGCGGCAACGGCAGTGGCAGGCGCGGACGACTTTGGCTTGGACTGCGCCAGGGCGGTACCAGCCGAGCACAAAACAAGTACTCCGAGACAGACGCTGGTTAAAGCGGACAGACGATCCTGAGCACGAGACGAAACGACAAACGGGACAGCAGCACGGATCATGGATTTCCTTTAAGAAGAAGCGAAAGAAGAGGCAGGCAGCATGACAGAGTTTTCACCCAGTGCGAAGACTGAGAAGTGCAACAGGGGCGGCAGTCAAAGCTCTGAGCTTTGTGCCACAATGGTTTGTCTTGATTAGGCATCATAAACGCATTGAAGTCGCTTAAACCCATCAGCTGGTTGGATGGGGGCTGGTTTTATTAAATCCTTACAGGAGGCTGCAATGAATGAAGAAGAATTGAACATCAGCATGCGCAAGTTTTTGAAAACCGTAGGCGTCGGTTCCCAGCGTGAGATCGAACAAGCCGTAAACAAGGCTCTAGAAGAAAAGCGCATCCAAGGCCGCGAGAACTTCCCAGTCAAGATGACCCTGGAAATTGATGGGCTTGAGCTGAAGACTAATTTCACCGGCGAAATTCGCCTCTCAGAACGCGATGGTGATAGCGATAACGATGGTAATGGTGATTAACTGTGCTTCCGTAAGCATTGACAGCGCTCTGACGTAGTACACGATCGGCTGTCATATAAAAGCCTGCTGCCCGGCTTGCCCGGCAACGGGCTTTTATTCATACGCACTTCTTTTTATTCTGTTTGCATGGATACGTTTTTCAAAAGCCCCAACGGCCGCATTTCAGCCAAGCTGCATCAACCCCGGACCTATGTGCCCAGCGACAAAACGCTGGATGCGCTGCCCTATTTCCGCACCATCTGGCTGACCGATTTGCGCTATTCCGGGCGTTTTTTTACTGGTCCGGCCTTGTGGTCGACCAACAGCTGTTATTTTGCAGTTGAGGAGTGGGTGGTGCCGGAAGGCGACCTGGAGCAGGCCAGCCGGCAACGGGATCGACGACTGGTAGTGTTCGATGTCGCCAATACACTAGAGGTCAGGCTGGATACTGCAATGGGCGGTCAGCTGCAACCGGTCAGCTTCGACGACAGCCAGTTGGTTTGTCTGCGCCACCTGCCTGGAATGACCGAGCCTGAAAAGCTGGACTATGACATGCAGCAGATTAGCGGCTGGTTTCCTACGGGCGAATTGTCGGACGCTCCTGCCTGAGGGGCAGCCCGGGCTACATGGCACAGGTCAGTGCAGGGGTCGTTGCCGGTACCACTGGGCGAATTCGTCTGCGCCCATGGGGCGCCCCAGATAAAATCCCTGGCCTAGCTCGCAATCGTAGGCAAGCAGCGCTTGCAGAGCCTCTTTGGATTCAATCCCCTGCACCGCTACCTCTGTTCCCAGTGCGTAGCCAAAGGCAAAGGTGGCATTGGCAATGGCCACGCTGGCCTTATCGTGGTTCAGGCCTGCCAGCATGGCATGCTCGAACTTCATCCGGTCCAGCGGCAATTCCCCGATCTGGCGCAGGTTCATGTGTTCCAGATTGCATTCGTCCAGGGAAATCCTCAGCCCCTGTTGCTTGAGTACGTGCAATACCGAACTGCTTTGATCGAAGTGCTTCAACACCGCGCTGGCTTTCAGTTCAAGCTCCAGAAACTCAGGATCGATTCCACTTTCCAGCATCGTCTGCTCTACCTCATCGGCGAAGCGTTGCTGCAACAGATGCAGCAACGACACATTCACTGCGATGGGAAGCGGTGGCAAACCCGCTTCCTGCCATGCATGATGCTGCAGGCAAGCCTGCTGCAGGACCCAGCGGCCGAGCGAGCCGATCAGGCCGCAAGCCTCGGCCACAGGGATAAAGATGCCCGGTCCTGCCAAGGGCACACCTGACGCCAGAGGCTTCCAGCGCACCAGCGCTTCCACGCCCTTGACTGTCCCGAGCTGGGTGTTGAACAGAGGCTGATACACCAGCTCGAACTCCTGCCTTTCCAGGCTGCCTTGCAAGGGTCGCTCTAGTGGATGACGCAGAGATGCCAGCTTCTGGTTGTAGGGGCCATGTGCAAAGCGGAAATCATTACAGCCATTTTGTTTGACGGCGTACATGGCGGCGTCGGCGCGCTCGATCAGGGTGTCGATGCTGTCGCCATCCTCCGGATATAAGCTGATGCCGATACTGGGAGAAAGCTCCAGGCTCAAGCCCTGGATCAGGTAAGGCTGGCGCAAGCGCTCCAGGGCCTTCAGCGCGACGCCGATGACATCTTCCTTGCTGCGAATGTTGGGTAGGATGGTCACGAACTCGTCGCCGCCCAGACGTCC
>JBBSSV010000100.1:0-6749 GCA_038241705.1 Burkholderiales bacterium
GCGCGTGGTCTTTGGCGAAGTTGCCAATCCCAATGTGGCGGCGTTGACGGATGTGAACAAGCGTGAATTCTTCGTGCTTGGACTCTTAGCCATTGCAGTGATCGGCATGGGTGTTTATCCCGCTCCATTTGCTGAAGCGATGCAAGTCTCGGTGACCGACCTGTTGAAGCATGTCGCGATTTCCAAGCTGCAATAAAAGACCATCTACAGTGAAGCAATCTGTGAACGTATATACAGTGGCGACTAATGAATAACCTGAATCTGATCCCTGTCTTACCCGAGATTTTCCTGGTCCTGGCGGCTGCAGCAATCCTGCTGATCGATTTGTTTTTGCCGGACAGTAAGCGCAATGCGACCTATGTGCTGTCACTCGGAGCCTTGGCCGTCTGTGCTGTTCTGACTTGGTCAGATTTCAGTGCCGGTGCCACGATCTATAGTTTGAACAACATGTTCGTCTCCGACCCGATGGCCCATCTGCTGAAACTGTGCTCCTATGTGGCCACGGCGATGACGCTCATCTATTCGCGTCAGTACATCGGGATGCGTGGCATGCTCAATGGTCACTTGGGTGGTGAGTTTTATGTGCTCGCGCTGTTCTCGCTGCTGGGCCAGATGATCATGATCTCGGCTAACAACATGTTGACGATTTACTTAGGCTTGGAACTGATGTCCCTGTCGCTGTACGCTCTGGTGGCCTTGCGTCGAGAGTCGACGATTTCTACCGAAGCGGCCATGAAGTATTTCGTATTGGGTGCGATGTCTTCCGGGTTTTTGCTATACGGCATTTCTATGCTCTACGGCGCTACCGGCTCGCTGGACCTGAACGAAGTTGCCATCGCTACCTCTACCGGTACTGAAAACACCACCATCCTGGTATTTGGCTTGGTATTCCTGATGGCTGGCCTGGCTTTCAAGCTGGGCGCCGCACCTTTCCACATGTGGGTGCCGGACGTCTACCAAGGTGCGCCGACTGCGGTAACGCTCTTGCTGGGTGCCGCTCCCAAGTTGGCCGCTTTTGCCATCACCATTCGCTTGTTGGTCGAGGGCTTGGGTTCATTGGCCTTTGACTGGCAGCAAATGCTGATTGTCATGTCGGTGCTGTCGCTTGCTGTGGGTAACATCACGGCTATCGCTCAGACTAATCTGAAGCGGATGCTGGGTTATTCCACTGTCGCACAGACCGGTTTCATGCTGATGGGCTTGCTGGGCGGAGTGTTTGACGGCAGCACCGCAGCGGATGCAAGCGCTTCTTACAGCGCAGCCATGTTCTATTCGATCATCTACGTGCTGACGACTCTAGGCACCTTTGGCGTCATCCTTTTTCTGTCACGTTCTGGATTCGAAGCGGAAAACATTGAGGATTTCCGTGGTCTGAACCAGCGTAGCCCTTGGTTTGCCGCAGTGATGATGCTGTTGCTGTTGTCTCTAGCTGGTGTTCCACCAATGGTCGGTTTTTATGCCAAGCTGGCAGTACTGCAGGCTGTGTTGAATGCTGGCATGATCTGGTTGGCAGTTGTCGGCGTGTTGTTCTCGCTGGTGGGTGCCTTCTATTACCTGCGGGTCATCAAATTCATGTACTTTGACAAGCCGGTTGATACAACTGAGATCGTGGTCAAGTCTGACATGCAGGTGACCTTAAGCCTGAATGGTCTAGCGATCATTGTTCTGGGCATCGTTCCTGGTCCCCTGATGGCTATCTGCGTCACTGCCATCAGCCGTTCCCTCGCTTCCTAAGCCTAGCGGATGCAAATGCTTTAATGGACGTATCACTGTCAGCTTGGTTTGTTATCTTGTTGGCGGCCTGTGCCGCCAACCTTCCCTTCCTCAACAACCGACTGCTGTTACTGGTCTCTCTGAAAAATGAGATCAAGCCTTTCTGGATCAGGCTGCTGGAGCTTGCTTTCTGGTATGCCGTAACGGGCGTGGTAGCTTATTTACTGGAAGCACGTATCGGTGCAGCCTTACTACAGGGGTGGGAATTCTACGTGATCACCGGTTGCTTTTTTCTGGTACTGGCCTTTCCGGGTTTCGTCTACCGCTACCTGTTCAAGCACAAAGGTCGGGCCTAAACCGCGCTTATTACTCGGTACAGGCTCACCATTCGAGCCTGTACCGAGTAATAAGCGCGCTCTGATATTCGGAATCAATCATCATGGACGAACATCTCAAAGAAACCCGCCTGCACGGCGAACTCGTCTTTAACGGCAACTTCCTGCAAATTCAGCGCGATACGGTCAGCCTGCCCGATGGTGGCCGTGCTACTCGCGAATTTATCCGGCATCCGGGAGCAGTGGTCATTCTGCCGGTCTTTGCGGATGGGACGATCCTGCTGGAGAGGCAGTATCGCCATCCGAATGGCCGTGTCTTCATTGAATTTCCAGCAGGGAAAATTGATCCCGGTGAGGACCCCTTGGAGTGCGCCAAGCGTGAGTTGAAGGAAGAAACCGGTTATCACGCTGAAAACTGGCAATTTATCACCACCATCCATAATGCGATTGCTTATTCAGACGAGCATCTGGATCTATACCTTGCGACCCAGCTGACTGCTGGGGAAGTGCAGCGCGATGAAGAGGAATTTCTGGAAACCTTCCAGACTTCGCTCGACACCATGCTCGAATGGGTGCGCACTGGACAGATCAGCGATGTCAAGACCGTGATTGGCGCACTGTGGCTGGATCGATTGCGCCAGAATCTCTGGGCATTGTAAAAACCTCGTACAGCCGCCAATAAAAAAAACGCTTGCGACATCATGCAAGCGTTTTTTTTATGTTTGGATGACTACGTGCTGCCAACACAATCCTTACATATTGGGGTAGTTGGGGCCGCCGCCGCCTTCGGGCGTCACCCAGACAATGTTTTGCATCGGATCCTTGATGTCGCAGGTTTTACAGTGCACGCAGTTTTGTGAATTAATTTGCAGCCGTGGTTGTTGCGACGCGTCTTCAATGAACTCATAAACGGCTGCGGGACAATAACGCGCCTCAGGACCTGCGTAGCGTGCCAGGTTCACCTGTACCGGGACTTCAGGGTCTCTGAGCGTCAGATGGCTGGGCTGATCCTCTGCATGGTTAGTGTTGGAAATGTAGACCGAAGACAGGCGGTCGAAGGTCAGCTTGCCATCCGGCTTGGGGTAGGTGATTGGCTGGCACTGTGCAGCTGGTTTGAGCGTTTCATGATCCGGCATGGTGTTATGCAAGGTCCAAGGTGCCTTGCCACGAAACACAAACTGGTCAATACCCACCATCAAGCTGCCCAGATACAAACCCTTGTTCATCCACGGCTTGAAATTACGAGCTGCATACAATTCTTCGCGTACCCAAGAGCTTTTGAAATCTTGAGGATAGCGCTCCAGATAATCATGGCGGCGGTCGGCTTGCAGGGCGACAAAAGCAGCCTCAGCTGCTTGCATCCCGCTTTTCATGGCTGTGTGGCTCCCTTTGATGCGGCTTGCGTTCAAAAATCCCGCGTCGCAGCCGATCAGGGCACCGCCCGGAAAGACCAGCTTTGGCAAGGCTTGCAGACCCCCGGCAGCTAGCGCACGCGCGCCATAAGAATGGCGCTTGCCGCCTTCAAGGTAAGGGCGAATGGCTGGATGGGTCTTGTAGCGTTGAAATTCTTCGTAGGGTGACAGGTAGGGATTCTGATAATTCAGGCCTACGACATAACCGATCGCGATCTGGTTATTTTCCGTGTGGTACATGAAAGAGCCGCCGTACGTATGTCGGTCTAGCGGCCAGCCCGCTGTATGGATGACTAAACCTGGCTGGTGTAGCGTAGGATCGATTTCCCACAATTCCTTGATGCCCAGCCCATAAGTCTGCGGGTCGCGCCCCGCATTCAAGCGGTATCTCTGCTTAAGTTGCTGGCCCAAGTTGCCGCGTGCGCCTTCGGCAAACAGGGTATAACGAGCATGCAGTTCCATGCCCAGCTGAAAGCCGGTAGTTGGCTGTCCGTCGCGTCCCAGACCCATGTTGCCGGTGGCCACGCCGCAGACCGCGCCCTCACCGTTGTACAGGATATCTGCCGCAGGAAAGCCGGGGAAAATGTCAACGCCCAGCTCTTCAGCCTGCTGCCCTAGCCAGCGCACCACGTTCGCTAGCGAAACAATGTAGTGGCCTTCATTCTTGAACGAAGGCGGCAGTAACCAATGCGGTGTTTGATAGGCTTTTTCTTCGGTCAGGAAAAGGAAGCGGTCTTCAGTAACGGGCGTATGCAGGGGTGCTTTTCGTTCACGCCAGTCGGGGAAAAGCTCTTCCATGGCGCGCGGGTCCAAGACGGCGCCTGACAGAATGTGCGCCCCGAGCTCTGCGCCTTTTTCCAGTACACAAACGGATAGTTCGGCATCTTTTTCCTGAGCCAGTTGCCGCAGGCGGATCGCTGCGGACAAGCCGGCCGGGCCGCCACCGACGATGACCACGTCATATTCCATGGTTTCGCGTGGCCCGTACTGTTCCAGTAGATGTGCGTTTGAAACTTGCGTCATGTTTCACCAAAAAATTAAACAGGCCAAGGCCACCATGTGACTGATTTGTGCCTGTACGGCGTGCAAGCCATAGGATGAGCTTGCGCTGCTAAATTGTGACTATGCCGCAATGATAACGTTTTTGTAGCACGCACCCCCGCGTAGCGATGCAGGCCTTGTTTACAAACGTCGTGCCTCCTGGACGCCCAAAATTTGACTTAAGCTGCTGAGGCCTCTTTGCAATTGTGCCGTTGAGCCAATTTCAGCTGTAAAGGTCATGTGTGCCAAGCCCTTACGACTATTGGTAGTCACGCCAGTTACGTTGATTTTTTCCCGCAAAAAAGTATCAGAGATGTCGCGCAGTAAGCCTTGCCGGTCGTTGGATAGCACCAGGATATTGACCGGGTACAGCGTTTCGTCGTGCATGTCGCCCCAGTCGGTAGGAACGATGCGTTCCGGCGAACGCGCCTGCATTTCGGCAAAGTTTTTGCAAGAGGCACGATGAATTGAGACCCCTTTGCCGCGCGTGATAAAACCGACGATCGGGTCAGGAGGAGCCGGCTTGCAGCAGCGAGCCAGTAGGGTCAGCAAGCCGCTGGTGCCCACCACTAGCACGTCGGGGCTGGCGCCCTGGCTGACACTGCTGGCAGGGCGCTTGCGTGATACCACCATTTCTTCGGCAGTGACTTCGGGTGCCGGCTGTGGCGCTGCGCCGTCGACATGCAAGGCTTGCTCGATATGACGCAAGCTGAATTGCTCTTTGCCGACCGAAAAAAATAGGTCTTCCAGCTTGGTAAAACCCAAGCGATGCGCCAAGTCTTCTAGGTTGATCGCGGTCTTGCCTTCGCGTTGCAGAGTTTTTTCGACTTGAGTGCGACCGTTGTTCAGGGTTTCCTGACGCTCAATCGCATTGAACCAGGAGCGAATCTTGGCGCGGGTGCGTGCACTGGCCACATACCCCGGCATTAGCCAATCACGCGATGGCCCGGCCGTGCCGCTGCCTTTAGCGGTGATGATTTCAACGGTTTGCCCGTTTTTCAGGGGCGTATTCAGCGGCACCATGGTCCCTTCGACCCGCGCCCCCCGGCAACGATGGCCAACGTCGCTGTGCAAGGTATAGGCAAAATCAATAGGCGTGGCCCCGCACGGCAACTCGATCACCCGCGCCTGGGGTGTCATCACATAAATGCGATCATCCAGTGCTGCCAACTTAAGCTTTTCAACCCACTCGCGCTGCACCGCCTCTTCGAAGGTAACGTTGTCGGCAACTTCACTCTTCCAGGCCAGGAGTTGACGCAGCCATGCGATTTTCTGGTCATAACGCTGGCCTGAAGCCGGGCCGCCCGTGGCTTCCTTGTAGCGCCAGTGGGCTGCAATCCCATATTCTGCAAAGTGATGCATCTCGCCCGTACGAATCTGTACTTCGAGCGCGCGCCCGTCTTCAGCCGTGACGACCGTATGCAGCGACTGATAGCCGTTTGCCTTGGGGCGGGAAATGTAATCGTCAAACTCCTTGGGAATTGGTGTCCAGATGTTGTGGACAATGCCCAGCACCGCGTAGCAGGTCTTGATATCGTCGACGATGACGCGCAAGGCGCGCACATCATTCAGCTCGGAAAAGTCTAGCGACTTGCCGCGCATCTTGTTCCAGATGCTGAACAAGTGCTTGGGACGCCCCGTCACCTCGGCCTTGACCTGCATGCTGCCCAGTTCGGTGCGCAGGCACTGGATCGCTGACTCGATGAAGTCTTCGCGCTCCACCCTCTTTTCTTCCAGCATCTTGGCAATGCGGTGGTAAGTCTCCGGTTCCGTAAAACGAAAAGAAAGGTCTTCCAGTTCCCATTTCAACTGCCAGACACCCAGCCGGTTTGCCAAGGGTGCATATAGATCAAAGGTTTCAGTGGCGTACTGGCGAGTCATCTCGTTTTGCAGCTTGCACTCTGCAAAATACCGCAGGGTTGCTACTCTAGAAGCCAGGCGCACCAAGACCGCGCGCATGTCGGTGGCCATGGCCAGCAGCATCTTGCGCAAGGTTTCGATGTGGCTGGCGGCCTGCTGGGCAGCGTTCTTGCCGCGTGCCTTGTCCGTGTTGCTAGCCATACGCTCGTGAAAGTGCATCAACTGGCGCACATTCCCTACCAGATCAGCAATTTCTTTGCTGAAATGCCTTTCTATGGTTTCCAAAGCCTGATCTTGCAGTGGCGGCAACTCAAACAACAGGCCGGCAATCCGAGTATCAGCATCGGCATTCAAGGAAGCGAGCAAACAGACCACATTAATTGAAAAA
>JBBSSV010000101.1:0-6716 GCA_038241705.1 Burkholderiales bacterium
ACATGCAGGTGGTGTTCCAGGACCCATTTGCTTCGCTGTCGCCGCGACGCACCATTGCCCAAATTGTCAGCGAAGGCCTGGCGCTGCATCAGCCGCAATTGAGTCGGCAGGATCTAGATGCAGCCGTGGTCGCCAGCCTGCAGGAAGTTGGGCTGTCGCCCGCCATGCGTCAGCGCTATCCGCATGAGTTTTCTGGCGGCCAGCGTCAGCGCATTGCCATTGCCCGGGTGCTGATCCTCAAGCCTTCACTGATCCTGCTGGACGAGCCGACCTCTTCATTGGATGTCTCGGTCCAACATCAGGTGCTGCAACTACTAGCCGATTTGCAGCACAAATATGGCATTGCCTATTTGCTGATTAGCCATGACTTGGCCGTGATACGGGCCATGGCGCACCGGGTGATGGTGATGAAGGATGGCCAGGTGGTCGAGAACGGTGTGGTGGAAGACGTTCTGACACAGCCTAGCCAAGCCTATACCCAGCGCCTGCTGGCGGCGTCGCGCTATGCTACGCTGGACCAGCCACAAGAGGCTAAGGCAGTCTGACTCATGGTATCTGCTGAACGTCGAATTGCGCATCTGGACATGGATGCCTTTTATGCCTCGGTCGAATTGCTACGCTATCCCGAGCTGCGCGGGCAGGCCGTCGTGATCGGCGGGCGCGCCGTGCCGTCGCCTGGCGTCAGTGGCAACGGGCAGCGCCAGTTTACGCGCCTGCGCGATTACACTGGCCGGGGCGTGGTCACGACATCGACCTACGAAGCCAGAAAACTGGGCGTGTTTTCAGCCATGGGCGTGATGAAGGCGGCGCAACTCGCCCCCGACGCGATCTTGCTACCAGCAGATTTCGATGCCTACCGCCACTACTCGCGCCTGTTCAAGGAAGCCGTTGCGGCCATCTCGCCCCAAATCGAGAACCGCGGCATCGATGAAATCTTCATCGACCTGAGCACTCATGCCGAAGAATCGCAGCCCTTGGCCCAGCGCCTGAAACAAGCAGTCAACACAGCCACCGGCCTGAGTTGCTCCATCGGGATTGCGCCCAACAAGCTGCTGGCAAAAATTGCCTCCGACCTGGACAAGCCCAATGGCATCACGGTCCTGACCATGTCGGACATGGCACAACGCATCTGGCCCTTGCCGGCAAAGACCATCAACGGCATAGGGCCGAAGGCTGCGGCCAAGCTGACTGCGCTGGATATTCATACGGTGGAAGACCTAGTGCGGGCAGAGCCGGATCTGTTGCAAACCCATTTTGGCCGCAGCTACGCCAGCTGGCTGTATAACGTTTGTCGCGGAATTGATGAACGTCCAGTTACAACCAGTTCAGAGCCCAAGTCCTTTAGCCGTGAAACCACTTTCGAGCGCGATCTGCATGCGCGTCAGGACCGCGAGGCGCTGTCCGAAATTTTTACTGGTTTGTGCGTGCGGGTGGCTAACGATTTGCAGCGCAAAGGCTATGTGGGACGCACAATTGGTATCAAGCTGCGCTACGCCGACTTTCAGACGGTGACGCGCGACGTGACGTTGCCCGTGTCGACAGCCGATGCGACGGCTATCCGCCGCGCTGCGGGCGAATGTCTGCGCCGAGTGCCGCTGGAACAACGGCTGCGCTTGCTGGGCGTGCGCGTGGGGGCGCTGTCTTCAAGGAAGGCACAGCAAGATGCGCTTTTGCCGCAACAAGGCTTGCTGTTTCCAGCGCACGAGTAGGGAAATTAACCACCTAGTTGGATCGTAAGGCTGCATTGTTGGTGCGGTAGACTGCTTTTAATGCTGTCAGAACGGTGCCGGACGACGAAAAACCGCCACCAGCGTCAGCGAGATGTCTTGACCTCCGCCACCAGCGTGCTCTGGATGCTGGGGGCGGAAGTCGTTTGTAATTTGAGGATCTGTCCAGCGACGATCAGGTCTTTTTTTAGGTTGTTCCAGCGTTTAATCTGGACCACGCTGATCTGGTAGCGTCTGGCGATGGTGCTGAGGGTGTCCTGGCGCGCCACCTTGACCAGCATGGTCTTGGACTCGGGCCGGTCCGGTTCCATCGACAGGAGGGCACTGTCGGCAAGAGCCAGAGTGATGTCCTTGCCGGGCGCATCGCTGATGCGCGGCACCAGGATGGTGGAGCCGGCTTTCAGACGCATGTTGGGCGGGATATTGTTAGCCTGGCGGATTACTTCAGGCGTGGTCTTGAAGCGCGTGGCCAAGGTTTCGATGCGCTCGCGGGCATTTGTGATCGTATGTGCGGCCCAGTTGGACAATGCACCATCCCATTTGGCCAAGTTGATCGCGAATCTTTTCGCATTTTCCTTGGGCAGAAGAATTTGCGTTTTCGGGCTGCCGGCGATCACTGGGCGCTTGAACTGCGGGTTCAGGGCGCGAAATTCCTCCATCGATAGTTCTGCCAGTTCGGCTGCAATTTCCACGTCAATGTCGCGGGTCTTGTTGATGGCGACGAAGTAGGGCGTGTTTTCAACCGGTGGTAGTTCCATGCCATAGTTCTTGGGCTTGGCGACAATGTTTTTTAGCGCCTGCAACTTGGGGACATAATTGCGGGTCTCGGCCGGCATGAATGCTGTCAAGCCATTGAAATCGGTAGCCAGACCTGCGGCTTCGGCCTTTTTGATGGCGCGACGCACCGAACCTTCACCCCAGTTATAAGCGGCCAAGGCCAGTTGCCAGTCCTCGAACATGCCATGCAGATAATCCAGGTAATTCAGTGCGGCTTCGGTCGAGGCCAGAACGGAACGTCGTTCATCCCGGAAAGAATTCTGCTTGAGTTTAAAGTGCAGGCCGGTGGAGGGAATGAACTGCCACATGCCGGCTGCGTGGGCCTTGGAGTAAGCCTGAGGGTCAAAGGCGGATTCAATGAAGGGCAGCAAGGCCAGCTCGGTGGGCATATTGCGCTTTTCTAACTCTTCCACCACGTAGTAGAGGTAGCGCGAGGCTCGGTTGCCGGTCTTCTCTAGGTGTTCGGGCCGGGCGCTGTGCCAGTCGATCTGGGTGGCCACCTGAGCATTGTCCAAGTCGGGAATGCCAAAGCCTTGGCGGATGCGCTCCCACATGTCGGCTTGTCCCGGTCCCGGCAGTGTATAACCGGAAAAATCCAGATCAGAGTCCTGAAAGAACAGGGAAATGTCGCTTGCCTGCACATTCAGGGAGACGGTAGAAAACAGTAGGGCACACACGACAGTACGCAGGGGAAGCAAAGGCATGATTTTTATATTTAGCTACCAACCCGCGACCGGGCAGTATGTCAGAATGGCTTGAGTGTACGAAATGTTTTGGGGCATGGCCAGAAAAACCCTGGATTTCTTGGTCGGGCACCAATCCTGCCGGCGGAAAACCCGGCAGGGATGAGAGTATCAGCGGAACGTGTTTTTCCATTCACGAATGGCGGCAAACGCTGCTACCGGTTCGCGCTTGGCCAAACGCCCATTGGCAATCAATAGCTCAACGATGGCTGGCTCTTGATAGCGTAGGAAAGGATTGGTTTTCTTTTCCAATGCCATAGTGGACGGTATTGTCGGCTCATTGCGGTCGCGCTTGGCTTGTTCTGCTTGCATGCGGGTAGTCAGCGCTGGATTGCCGGGCTCCACGGCCAAGGCAAAGTGCAGGTTGGCAATGGTATATTCATGTGCGCAATAGACTTGGGTGGTGTCGGGCAAGGCAGTGAATTTGGCCAGGGAATCCACCATTTGCTCGGCGGTGCCTTCTGTCAGTCGGCCACAGCCAGCGGCAAACAGCACGTCGCCACAAAACAGCCAATCGTGCTCGGATGAGTAGTAGGCAATGTGACCCAAGGTATGACCGGGCACGTCCAGCACCTGGAAGTTTAGGTTCAGTTCTGGAATCGTAACGTTGTCCGCTTCGCCCAGCGGGACAGTGATAGTGGGAATATCTTCACGTGCCGGGCCGTAGACGGGAATGTTCGTGAATTGCTTGAGCAGGGCTGGCACACCGCCGACATGGTCGCCGTGTCGATGGGTCAGTAAAATGGCGCGCAGCGTCAGTCCCTGTGCCTTCAAGGCGGCCTGAATCGGGGTGGCATCGCCCGGATCAACCGCGACGGCTTGTTCGCCGTCATGGATCAGCCAGAGATAGTTGTCAGAAAATGCCGGGACCGGCAGCACCTGAAGGGGTTTGATAGTCGTCATGAGCATGTACCATTCAACGCAAACGCCCATTATAGCCCTGGGCCCCTGGCTCTCTGGCCCGCCGGGCAGTTACGTCCGGGAATGGGAGCAGCAATGCCTCAATGGGCTGACCGCAGATATTTTTGGGTTCAATGCCATCCAGCTAGGCTTGGGCGAAATCGATAGCCTGGCTGCCAACCGCATGCCCAACAAGTGGCTGACGGATATCCAATTGCCCGCCAGCGGCGGTGCCAAGGTGGTAGTGGTACATGACTTTGCCGAGTTGCCCTTTGCCTCTGCCAGCGTGGATTTGGTAGTGCTGCCGCATGTGCTGGAGTTTGCGGATGAGCCGCACCACGTCTTGCGCGAAGTTGAGCGTATCCTGATTCCCGAAGGGCAATTGATCGTGGCCGGTTTCAACCCAGCCAGTATGTGGGCCATGCGCCAACGGTTTGGACGGCTGACCGGTCAGCATTTTTTGCCCGTGGACGGCGAATTCATAAGCGTGCCACGTTTGCGCGACTGGCTCAAGCTGCTCAACATGGAAGTCAATCGCGGACATTTCGGTTGTTATGCGCCGCCTTGCCAGACCGAACGCTGGCTGCAGCGCTTCAGTTTCATAGAAAAGACTGGAGATCGCTGGTGGCCTTACCTGGGAGCAGTATATGTAGTGCAGGCGATCAAGCGCGTCAAGGGCATGCGCTTGATCGGGCCGGCCTGGAAGCCGCAGACGGTCAAGGCGGGGCAGCGCATTCCTGTCACCAACCGCAGCCACAAGGACAACCGTGAAGGCTGACTGCTGCACAGAGGTGTGTTGTCTTTCCCGGCAGACAACCGTTGGAAAAACTGGATGATCAGTCTGCAAACTGATGCCAGTTGCAGTAATCGAAAGGAAGCTACAAGATGGAAAAAATAGAAATCTTTACCGATGGCGCTTGCAAGGGCAATCCTGGCCCTGGTGGCTGGGGTGCATGGCTGGTGGCTGGCACGCATGAAAAAGAAATGTTCGGCGGTGAGAAAAATACCACTAATAACCGCATGGAACTGCAGGCGGTGATTGAGGCGCTTTCTATCCTGACACGGCCCTGCGAAGTAATCCTGCACACTGACAGCCAGTACGTCCAAAAAGGTATCAGCGAATGGATTCATGGCTGGAAAGCGCGAGGCTGGAAAACCGCGGCCAAGGCGCCAGTCAAGAACGTGGATCTTTGGCAAGCCTTGGACGCTGCCCAAGCCCGTCACCGCATTGACTGGCGTTGGGTCAAGGGCCATTCTGGCCACGCGGGCAATGAGCGCGCCGATGCCCTAGCTAACAAGGGCGTGGGAACAATACTATAAGTACTCTGCCGGGCTTATGGCCTAGGTGAAAACTTGAGCTGATTTGCCTGACACTCCCTTGCCTTGAACGGAAGACAATATGCGACAAATCGTCCTGGATACCGAAACCACCGGCCTAAATCCTCGTACCGGGGACCGCATCATTGAAATTGGCTGCGTGGAACTGGTCAATCGTCGGCTGACCGGCAACAACTTTCATTGCTACATCAATCCTGAGCGCGATTCGGAAGAAGGCGCATTGGCCGTGCACGGGCTGAGTACCGAGTTCTTGAGCGACAAGCCCAAGTTTTCCGAGATTGCCCAGGCGTTCTGTGACTATGTGCGTGGCGCCGAAGTTGTGATTCATAATGCGCCCTTTGACGTCGGCTTCATCGATGCTGAATTCAAACGACTGAAGTTGCCCGTCTTTGTCGAGCAGGTCAGTGGTGTGCTCGACACTTTGCAGCATGCCAAGGAGATCTATCCGGGCAAGCGCAACTCGCTTGACGCCCTGTGCGACCGCTATGGCATTTCTAACGCCCATCGCGTTTTGCATGGCGCTTTGCTGGATGCGGAATTGCTAGCAGATGTCTATATCTCGATGACGCGCGGGCAGAACAGCCTAACCATCGACCTAGAGAACGATCAAGAAGCCCAGCAACACGCCCTGTCCATTCCCTTGGCTCCAGTTCTGGTGCTGGCAGCCACAGAGCAAGAACAACAGTTGCACGAAGAAATCCTGGATCAGGTGGACAAGGACTCTAAGGGGAAATGCCTGTGGCGCGCACTGGAAAAAGCAGCAGGCTCGAAGCATGAGAGTTGAGTGCAGGCAAGCAATTCAGTCCGATGGCCTATAGAAAAAACTTTTCCGAACAGCGTTAAACCATTGCCGCTGGACGGGGAGTGTGGGATAATTTCGTCCCTTCGGGAGGTTAGCTCAGGGGTAGAGCGATCGCCTCACACGCGATAGGTCGCTGGTTCGATACCAGCACTTCCCACCAGAGTTTAGACTTAACAGTCATCGACCCAAATAAAGAAACCCGGCTAGCTAGCCGGGTTTCTTTATTTCATACAGTGCTTCCTTCGTTCATCTCAAGCCATCACATCAATACATAAACGATGAACAGAACCACTGCCGGAATGCCCAGAAGCCAAGCAAGTATGTAACCCATGATGATTCTCCGTTTAGTTAAGAGGAGTCTCCGCCTGAGCGCTGAATAGTGCACTTTCATGTAGGCGATGACGATGGGTTAAAGGTAACAAGTCAGCG
>JBBSSV010000102.1:0-6696 GCA_038241705.1 Burkholderiales bacterium
ATGCTGCGTCCCTTCACCCGCCTGGATACTGCGCGTAGCCAGGCCGAAGGGTCTGGCCTGGGGTTGGCCATCGTCAATCGCATGATCAAGCAGCACGGCGGCAAGTTGCGGCTGATCAATCGCAAGGAAGGCGGCTTGACCGTACAGGCAGCCTTGCCTCTGGCGCGTAAGCAGTCCAAGGGCACGCATGACGAACCTAGCACGGTCACCACCTCGACGGGACGCAGGTTTTAAGCGTACTGCTGGGGTTTACCTGACGTGATCGTGGCTGACAATTGGGCCATCCTTGAACAGGCGCTTGCGCAACTCTGCGTCCATCTTCGGGTCCTGCCTGCGGATCCATTCAAGCACCATGGCGGCATGTTCCTTTTCCTCGTCGCGGTTGTGCTTGAGGATGCGCTTAAGTTCTTCATCGTGGCAGGCATCCATGCGTTGGTTATACCAGTCGACCGCTTCCAGTTCTTCCATAAGAGAAGTAATCGCGCGATGCATGTCTGTCGTCTGTGACGATAGTTTTTCGAATGGTTCGTGATAGCCTTCACTTGACATGGGAGCTCCTCATAAATTTGAATAGCTTAAGCATCCGACATTCCCCAATGAAAGGCTTGAGCAAGACCAATGATCTGCCGAAGGGCAGCAAAAGCCTCGCCCCTGCAGGAGCAATGCTGGCTGAATCGGCTTCAGACGGGCTTGCGTATCACAGGCTCGTGACGAGAACGATAAACTAGGACCGGGATATCGCAACTCGACAACACCTTTGATGTCACGCTTCCCAAAATCAGCTGCCCCAAGCCACCACGACCATGTGAACCTATAAAAATCAGGTCGCACTCCTCTTCCATGGCTACTTGGGAAATGATCTGGGCCGTCGCATTCGAGACCAGCGTCATGCTATCGAAAGGCACTTGCTGCCGTCTGGCAGTGCCCTCTAGTTCCTGCAAAAACGTGTCACCAAATTTTTGCATGGACTCTCGGTATTCCTCGGCAGTGGGATAGTCACCGGGTAGCGCTTCGAGATAGATTGGATATTGGTATTCAGGCGCAACAAACAGTCCCAGCGTCGATGCGCCAAGTTGCTGCGCAAAATCAATAGCGGCCAGTGCCGCCGAGGTCGCCAAGGTCGAACCGTCGGTAGGAACCAAAATCTTTTTGTACATCGCTGCCTCCATTAAAGGGCGAAGTCGTCGCAAGGCTATTTGCCCGGTGCATTGCCTTCATCATAAATCGTGCAGAAGGTGCGTGAACTTGAATATCAGCCTACCATCATGCGAGGAGCAAGCCATCACGAAAGGCATGGCTTGCAAGGCGAATGACAAAGCTTAGGCAGAAGTTATTGTGAGTATTGCAAAAAAGTAATTACGGATTCCCCGACCACGTGGGTTTGACTGAGCGCAAACACTCCCCTTGCTTTTCGGGTGAAGATGTTAGCAAACTTATCCTGATTGGAGGTTGTGATGGGCTTCCTTGTCTTAATCTTGGTAGTGGCCGCTGTGGGCGGCATGGTTCTGATGATCGACCGCGTGTTGGACGAACGCGACCTTGAAGGCTATTGAGCTCGGGCGCGCTCCTTTGTTAAAAGTGAAGCGCTCCTCCTGCCAAGCGCCAGGTAGCATAGCTAGCAATCGTAAACACGATTACCATCAGGGTTTCGTTTTGCCCTGAACACCACAATCCCTTTTTCCCGAAACGGATGCGCTGATTGGGAAGCAGCCATGGAATTCCCATGGGGTTGGGTGCATCGCCCAAAATATGCATGAGCGCACCCACTGCCGCCCCTTGACCCAACGCGCCGACGGCTCCTCCTAATTGCGCGCAATACCAGATAAGGCATAGCCACAAGGGCGGCCAGTGGGTAATTGTCCTGTGAGGAATCACTGTGCCGGCACGCATGCCCCGCCGATAAAGTGGTATTTCTAGCCAATCTGGCAACGTGATGGAAAACAGTGCAACGCTTGCTGCGATCAATTCCGGAGTTCCTGTCTTGCGTGCTACGGCTGCGGCAAAAAAAGCCGCAGCCAGCCCTGTCATGCGATGTCCCTTACCTGTCACTGTGTGGTTATTTCCTGATGTTGCCACAAGCTTTGGAGTATTTTCCCAAAGGTCTTAATGGTCGTTTGACGTGAGCGAATGCAGCTTGCAGGCAATCTTTTTATGAGCGACTGTAAGAAAAAATATGGCGCAAAGAACGATCTTCTGGCCTGTCTTTTTTCAGGACAGGCCAGATACGCAGTCATCAGGAAGGAATTGCTTCCAAGGCGGTTGGCTTAATGCGCGACTCCAGCACTTTGCCCTTGCGGGCGCGCTTACCGGCATAGGCAACTAGGGCATTGGCCGACAAAGTGACTTGCTGCGCCTTGCCACCACGACCGCTGCCAAGTATATACAGGCCTTTCTGGGCTACCGGCTGAGTCGCTAACAGGGTCTCGCCTTTCTCCAGATCCATCAGGATCACCCCTTTACCGCCACCGGCAAGCGACTTGAGTTCAGACAACGGAAAGACCAGTAAGCGGCCCAAGGCCGACAGACAGGCTAAAGATTCCTCACCAGGTTCAGCCACGCGCAATGGCAAGGGCGTTTCTTCCGACGTCAACGTCATGAAGGCCTTGCCGTTCTTGTTGCGACTGACCATGTCGCCCGCACGCGTCTGAAAGCCATAGCCGTTGTTGGACGCTAGCAACAGGCGGGTGTCGGCTGCGCCGGCGAAATAGTGCAGAACCTGACTGGCGCTCGCTAGATCGATCAGCGTAGTGATCGGCACTCCATCGCCGCGTGCGCCCGGCAGTTGGCTGACAGCTACGGAATAGGCCCGACCATTGGAGCCTAGCATCAGCAAATGGTCCACGCTGCGACACTCGAAAGTGGCGTGAAGCTGGTCGCCCGCCTTGAAGCTGAACTGAGCCGCGTCCTGATCATGACCGCCGCGCGTACGCACCCAGCCTTTTTCTGAAATTACTACCGTCAACGGTTCGTTCGCCACCTTCTGTTCGATCACCGCCCGTTCGGCTGTCTCGATCAAGGTGCGGCGCGCATCGCCAAATTGCTTGCTGTCGGCCTCGATCTCGCGAATCACCAAGCGCTTCATGGAAGCCGGATTGGCCAGCAGGTCCTGCAGGCCTTTCTGCTCCTTGCGCAGTTGGGCCAGCTCATGCTGGATTTTGATGGCTTCCAGCCGCGCCAGCTGACGCAGGCGAATTTCCAGAATGTCCTCGGCCTGACGCTCGGACAATTGAAATGCCTCAATCAGCGCCGGCTTGGGTTCATCCGATTCGCGGATGATGCGAATGACTTCATCAATATTCAGCAGTACCGCTTCGCGTCCCTCCAAGATATGAATCCGATCATTCAGACGCTGCAGCCGGAACGCTGAGCGCCGGGTCAGGGTGTTGAAGCGAAAGCCGATCCATTCCTGCAAGATCTCGAGCAAGGGTTTTTGCCGTGGCCGGCCATCGCCTCCAATCATCACTAGGTTCAGTGACGCGCTGGTTTCCAGTGAGGTCTGCGCTAGTAGCATATGCGCAAAAGCAGTCTGGTCCTGGTTGCGCGACTTGGGTTCAAACACCAGCCGCACTGCTTCTTCACGGCCCGATTCATCGCGCACGGTATCCAGCATGCTGAGCATGGTCTGTTTCAAGCTTTGCTGCTCCGGCGAAAGCGTTTTTTTGCCCGTCTTGATCTTGGGGTTGGTCAGCTCTTCGATTTCCTCCAACACGCGCTGCGATGAGGCGCCCGGCGGTAACTCGGTTATCACCAGTTGCCATTGGCCGCGCGCCAGGTCTTCGATCTTCCAGCGCGCCCGCACTTTCATGCTGCCCCGACCGTTGGCATACATGTCAGAAAGCGCTGCCGGCGACGTGATCACTTGGCCCCCGCCAGGGAAGTCAGGGCCGGGCACCAGTGACATCAATTCTGCATGCGACAACTTGGGGTTGCGAATCAGGGCAACGGCTGCCCGGGCGACTTCCTGCAGATTGTGTGGCGGAATTTCTGTGGCCATGCCTACGGCAATGCCAGAAGCGCCATTTAGCAATACCATGGGTAGACGCGCTGGCAGCAGAGACGGTTCTGCCGAAGAGCCATCATAGTTGGGACGAAAATCCACGGTATCCATGCCGATTTCGTCCAGCAGCAGGCCAGCAATCGGGGTTAGGCGGGCTTCGGTATAGCGCATAGCGGCGGCGCCGTCGCCATCGCGCGAGCCAAAATTGCCTTGGCCGTCGATCAGCGGATAGCGCAGCGAAAAATCCTGAGCCATGCGTACCAGCGCGTCATATACCGACTGGTCGCCGTGGGGATGGAGCTTGCCCAGCACATCGCCGACCACGGCCGCAGACTTGCGCGGTTTCGCGCCCGAGTTCAAGCCGAGCTCGTGCATGGCGTACAAGATGCGACGCTGCACGGGTTTCTGACCATCGGCTACATCGGGCAGGGCGCGGCCCTTGACCACGGAAATGGCGTAGTCCAGATAGGCGCGCTCGGCAAAGGTGGCCAGCGTCAGGGTTTCTTCGCCATTGGCGTCGGTTTCAAGCAGGGTGCTTTGTTCAGTCATGTTGATGCGTCCAGTCAGAAGGCGGGGCAAGGCGGCCCACACAGGGCGGCTACGGCTGCAGGCTTAGGCAAGAATGGGCCAAGGCTGAGCAAACCAGCCATGCGCGTCAGATATCGGCTTCGGCTTCGTTGCCGTGCTCTTCGATCCAGTTGCGCCGGGCAGCAGCTTCGCCTTTGCCCATGAGCATGTCGAAACGTGCTTCCGAAGCCGCCAGCCCAAATTCTCCCAGCGTCACCGGCAACAGGCGTCGTGTGTCGGGATTCATGGTGGTTTCCCAAAGTTGATCGGCATTCATTTCGCCCAAACCCTTGAAGCGGGAAATGGCCCAACTACTGTCGCGCAAACCTTCCTTGCGCAGCTTATCTTCGATGGATGTCAGTTCGCCATCGTCCAGGGCGTAGAGTTTTTGCGCCGGCTTCTTGCCACGGGCGGGCGCATCCACCCGGTACAAGGGCGGGCGGGCGATGCAGATGTGGCCCAGGTCGATCAATTGTGGGAAATGCCGGAAGAACAGGGTCAGCAGCAGCACTTGGATGTGGGAGCCATCGACATCCGCATCCGATAGGATGCAGATACGCCCGTACCGCAAGCTGGACAGGTCGAGGGTGTCATGGCGGCTGTGCGGGTCCACCCCGATAGCCACCGCAATGTCGTGAATTTCATTGTTGGCAAACAAGCGCCCGCGCTCGGTTTCCCAGGCATTCAAGACCTTGCCGCGCAGAGGCAAGATGGCCTGGAATTCCTTGTCGCGCCCCATCTTGGCCGAGCCGCCGGCAGAGTCGCCCTCCACCAGAAAAAGCTCGTTACGGCTGGTATCAGTCGATTCGCAGTCGGTTAGTTTACCTGGTAGCACTGCCACGCCGGACGACTTGCGCTTTTCCACCTTTTGCGCCGAACGCAGGCGGCTTTGGGCCTGGCGAATCACCAGTTCGGCTAGCCGCTTTCCGTAATCCACGTGCTGGTTTAGCCATAGTTCCAATGCAGGCCGAATGAAGCTGGACACCAAGCGTACGGCGTCGCGTGAATTCAACCTCTCCTTGATCTGCCCTTGGAATTGCGGGTCCAACACCTTGGCCGAGAGTACAAAAGAGACTCGGGCAAAGACATCGTCGGGCAGCAGCTTGACGCCTTTGGGCAACAGCGAATGCATTTCGACGAAATTCTTGACGGCACCGAACAGGCCTTCGCGCAATCCGGCTTCGTGGGTGCCACCAGCGGACGTGGGAATCAGGTTGACGAAGGATTCGCGCACTGCTGTGCCATCCTCGGTCCAGGCCACGACCCAGGCGGCACCTTCACCCTCGGCAAATTGATCGGCATCGGCGTCGGCGTACTGCTCGCCTTCAAA
This sequence comes from Burkholderiales bacterium, assembly GCA_038241705.1. Classification (GTDB taxonomy): domain Bacteria; phylum Pseudomonadota; class Gammaproteobacteria; order Burkholderiales; family Burkholderiaceae_D; genus JBBSSV01. The sequence continues at coordinate 5,895 of JBBSSV010000102.1, forward strand.
CAAGGGGATCACAGGATCGCTGTCCGTGTTTTGCGCCAGCGATTCGGTCAAATAACCGCGCAAGCCCTGCTCGTACTGCCAACTTTGGGTGTCGCCAGTTTTTTCCAGGTGCAGGTTGACCTTGACACCGGGCAGCAGCACAGCCTTGGAACGCAACAATCGCTGCAGTTCGGCCAGAGGGAGCGTGGCGGAGTCAAAGTAGCGCGGGTCGGGCCAAGCGGTGACACGGGTGCCAGTCTTTTTGCTGCTGCGCCCCAGCGGGCGCGATGTCAGTGCTTCCAGCACCGCACCATCGCCAAACACCAGGTGGTGTTCGGCCTTGTCGCGCCAGACGGTGATGTCCAGGCGGGTGGACAAGGCGTTGGTGACCGAGACGCCGACGCCGTGCAAACCGCCAGAAAAGGCATAGGCACCCCCGGATTTCTTGTCGAACTTGCCGCCGGCATGCAGGCGGGTAAACACGATCTCGACTGTGGGGATGTTCTCTTCCGGGTGCAGGCCCACGGGAATGCCGCGGCCGTCATCCTCAACGCTGACGCTGCCATCGGTATGCAGGGTGACATCGATCTGATGGCAAAAGCCGGCCAGCGCCTCGTCCGAGGCGTTGTCGATGACCTCCTGAAGGATGTGCAGCGGAGTTTCAGTGCGGGTATACATGCCCGGGCGCTGCTTGACGGGTTCTAGTCCTTTCAGGACGCGGATCGAAGATTCGCTGTAATCGGGTACGACAGTTTTCTTGGTAGCCATGCAATCTTGGTAAAAAGCGTGGGCAATTTGGGAAGGGTCCCACGCTGACTAAGGG
>JBBSSV010000103.1:0-6668 GCA_038241705.1 Burkholderiales bacterium
AGCAAAACACCGATGCAGACCATGAAAGAGTGGCACCAATCTCACCCGCATCTGTTCCACAAGAGACCTTATGATCACCCGGGATGCGACACCTAGCATGCGTAATTTGTTGATCGAGAACTGGTTTAAGATCGGGAATTAGAGGTTTTTTAAAATTCAGGCGAAGAGTCAAAAGTAGATTGGCTTTTGCCATGCTTGAAATTTTTATGAGGTAACGGAGATAGGGTGTCTGAAAAAGGCGGAATGTCTACAAGAGATTACAAAGGGCTGAAAGAAGCTTCGTTCTTTAGAAAATTTATGCGGAAACAGGTTAAGCGTTTATAGCGGAAGTTGATAGTTTGCCTGAGCCCCCTGAAACTGCTGCAGGTCTTTGGGTGTTCGTTATACTGTCTCCACATTTTTAATCAGGAGCTGCCTTCATGATTCCTTCACCACCTGCCCGAAACGTATACAACGAACCCTTATCTCCCTGTTCGTTTGAACCGATAACCGGGTTTTCCCGAGATGGCTGCTGCCGAACCTCTGACGAAGATGCGGGCACCCATGTGGTATGCACCATCATGACCACTGAGTTTCTCGAGTTCACTGCCAGCCGTGGCAATGATTTGAGTACGCCCATCCCTGCCTATGGTTTTCCTGGGTTGAAAGCGGGTGACCAGTGGTGTTTGTGTGTGCAGCGCTGGGTGGAAGCGTTTACTGCAGGTATGGCGCCTTTGGTTGTACTGGAAAGCACCAATTTCCATGCGCTAGATACGGTGTCGCTGGATATCCTCGAGCTCTACGATCACCGTCGACCGCTGTGACACCCGTCGCTGCTTGCTTACTCAGCCATGTTTCACGTGAAACAAAAGAAAAAATACTGTTTCACGTGAAACATAAAGCCCACCACAATCAGGATTCTGTCGAGATTCTAAAGGCCGTATAATCCTTTCTTCTTCTTGGCACCTTGAGGCGCCTGTCATGCATTTTCCAGAAAATTTTGATGTGATTGTTGTCGGCGGTGGGCATGCCGGTACCGAGGCAGCCTTGGTGGCTGCGCGCATGGGGCAAAAAACCCTGCTGTTGACTCACAATATCGAAACCCTCGGTCAAATGTCCTGTAACCCCTCGATTGGGGGGATCGGCAAGGGCCATTTGGTGCGCGAAGTGGATGCCTTGGGCGGCGCGATGGCGCTGGCGACCGATGAGGCCGGGATCCAGTTTCGTATCCTGAATTCATCTAAGGGGCCGGCAGTGCGCGCTACGCGCGTGCAAGCGGACCGCTCGCTGTATCGGGAAGCGATCCGCACCCGACTGGAAAACCAATCCAACCTGTGGCTATTCCAGCAAGCCGTGGATGACTTGATCCTTGAGGGCGATCGGGTGATAGGAGCCGTAACCCAGGTGGGAATAAAGTTTCATGCCCGGGCAGTGATTCTGACTGCGGGGACTTTCCTCAACGGTAAAATCCACGTTGGCATGAGTAGTTATTCCGGGGGGCGGGCAGGGGACCCGACGGTCGTCACACTGGCTGAACGTCTGAAGGAATTGCAACTGCCGCAGGGACGCTTGAAGACCGGGACGCCACCGCGCATTGATGGGCGTAGCATTGACTTCTCTGTGATGCACGAGCAACATGGCGACCTGAATCCGATTCCGGTATTTTCAGTGATGGGCAATGCCGGTATGCATCCGCGGCAGGTGCCGTGCTGGGTCACCGAGACCAACAGCCGGACCCATGACATCATTCGCGCCAGCCTGGATCGCAGTCCTATGTACGCAGGAGTGATTGAGGGCGTGGGGCCACGCTACTGCCCTTCGGTAGAAGACAAAATCCATCGCTTTGCAGGCAAGGAATCGCATCAAGTATTCCTGGAGCCTGAGGGTTTGACCACCCATGAGTACTATCCGAATGGCATCTCTACCAGCTTGCCCTTCGATACCCAGCTACAGCTGGTGCATTCAATTCGCGGCATGGAGCACGCTCACATCTTGCGTCCCGGCTATGCGATTGAATACGATTATTTTGACCCGCGCAGCCTTAAAGCGACCTTGGAGACCAAAGCGATCTATGGCCTGTTTTTCGCCGGTCAAATCAATGGTACTACGGGCTATGAAGAAGCGGCAGCGCAAGGGTTGCTGGCCGGCATTAATGCCTCTTTGCAACTGCAAGGCAAGGCCGCCTGGTCGCCTCGTCGTGATGAGGCTTATATTGGGGTGCTGGTGGATGACCTTATTACTCAAGGGGTGATGGAGCCGTACCGTATGTTTACCAGCCGCGCCGAGTATCGTCTCAGCCTGCGGGAAGATAATGCTGACATGCGCTTGACTGAGATTGGGCGAGAATTGGGCTGTGTCAGCGATGTGCAGTGGGAATTATTTGAGCGCAAGCGTGAAGCCGTGGCGCGTGAAATGGTGCGGCTTAAATCGACCTGGGTCAATCCACGTTTGGTGACGAGCGCAGAAAGCCAGCGGGTGCTTGGCCAAGCAATCGAACGCGAATACTCCCTGGCTGACCTGTTGCGCCGCCCGAATGTGCGCTATGACGACTTGATGACCTTGCGTACGCAACAAGGGCAGACCGTGGCGGCTGAGACAGAAATGACGCCGGCAATCAAAGAGCAAATCGAAATCCAACTCAAGTATGCAGGTTACATCCAGCGCCAAGCCAAAGAGATCGAGCGCCATGAACATTTTGAGCACATGCACTTGCCTGAGGAATTTGATTACCTGGGCGTGACTGCCTTGTCGCTGGAAGTCCGCCAGAAACTGAATCAGCAGCGCCCGGAAACTCTGGGCCAGGCGTCGCGAATTGCTGGGGTCACGCCTGCGGCGATTTCGCTCCTTCTTGTGCACCTGAAAAAAGGCGGTTACAAGCAGTTCGCGGCGCTGCCGGGGGCTAAGCGGCGCGTAGCATGAAAGGGCACTGCGCATCATGAATCGAGAAGAACTGGCGCAGACGCTGGCGCAAGGTTTGCAGCAATTGCAGCTGACACTGAGTGCAGCACAGCAGGCCCGCTTGCTGGACTACGTGCAACTGCTGGCGAAATGGAATGGCACCTATAACCTGACGGCAGTACGCGAGCCGCAAAAAATGGTGGTGCATCATCTGTTGGATTCGCTGGCTGCAATGCCATGGTATGAAGGCGTGAGCAGCGTGCTGGACGTGGGCGCGGGGGGCGGCTTGCCTGGCCTGGTGGTGGCAATCTGGGCGCAAGAAGCAGCACCAGCCTTACAGGTTAGCCTGATCGACACGGTCCACAAAAAAACTGCCTTCCTGAACCAGGTCAAGGCTGAACTGAAACTCGACAAAGTCACTGTGTACACCGGCAAAGTGCAAGACTTACCAAGCGAAAAAAAATTCGACGTCATTACTTCGCGCGCCTTTGCCAGTCTGGCCGATTTTGTGACCTGGTCGGCGCACTTGCTGGAAAGCGGCGGGCAGTTTGTGGCGCTGAAGGGCATCATTCCGTATAGTGAAATTTCGGCCTTGCCTGAGGCGTGGCAGGTGGCGCAGATTCAATCTTTACATGTGCCTTATCTGGAAGCGCAGCGGCACGCGATCGTGATCCGGCGGGCGAGCTAGTTTTTCTGCATAGCCACTGTATTTGTGCAACCAGGGGAAAGACGGCCTTTAACTATTTCCATAACAAGGACAAAACCAGAGTCATGGCCAAGATATTTTGTGTTGCCAACCAAAAGGGGGGAGTTGGCAAGACTACGACTGCCGTCAATCTCGCGGCCGCTCTGGCGCAGCTAGAGCAACGGGTTCTGCTGGTCGACCTGGACCCTCAAGGCAATGCCACCATGGGCGCCGGCATCAACAAGAGCGATCTGGCATCTTCCATCTATGAAGTCCTGGTGGGGCTGACAGATGCGGCGGCTGCGCGCTTGCCGTCACCGTCGGGCCGGTTCGATGTCTTGCCAGCCAACCGTGAATTGGCCGGGGCAGAAGTGGAAATGGTAAATCTGGACAATCGTGAAAGTCGGCTCAAGGAAGCTCTGGCTACCGTGGATGCCGACTATGACTTCATTCTGATCGACTGCCCACCGGCATTGTCGATGCTGACCCTGAACGGCTTGTGTGCTGCGCATGGGGTCATCATTCCCATGCAGTGTGAGTACTATGCGCTCGAAGGCCTGTCGGATCTGGTCAACACCATCAAGAAGGTCCATGCCAAGCTGAACCCGGATTTGAAGATCATTGGACTGCTGCGGGTAATGTTCGATGCGCGCATGACGTTGTCGCAGCAAGTGTCTGCGCAGTTGGAGCAGCATTTCGGCGACAAGGTCTTCAAGACCATCATCCCGCGCAACGTCCGCTTAGCCGAAGCACCATCCTATGGCATGCCCGGCGTCAGTTTCGACACCAACTCCAAGGGCGCACAAGCCTACATTGCCTTCGGTATGGAAATGGTGGAACGCATCAAGACCATGTGAAGCCGGCAGACCAGAGAAAGCCAGCAAATAATAAACATATTTTCGGGGAGTGAATATGGCCACAAAAAAACCGAAGGGGCTGGGCCGCGGCTTGGATGCCCTGCTCGGTGGGGCAATGCATTTTGATGACGCGCCGACCGTGCCCCAGGCACCAACCAGTCTACCGATAACGGCTCTACAAGCCGGAAAATACCAGCCGCGCACGCGCATGGACGAAGGGGCGCTGGCTGAGTTGGCGGCGTCCATCCAGAGCCAGGGTTTGCTGCAGGCGATCCTGGTGCGACCGATCAAGGCTGCCGACAAGGGTGCGCCCACTTACGAAATCATTGCCGGTGAACGGCGCTTTCGGGCTGCCAAACTGGCTGGCTTGAGCGAGGTGCCGGTACTGGTTAAGGCGGTCGAAGACCAAGCCGCTGCGGCCATGGCGCTGATTGAAAACATTCAGCGCGAAAATCTCAATCCCTTGGAGGAAGCGCAGGGCATCCACCGGCTGATTGCCGATTTCGGCTTTACTCATGAGCAGGCTGCCGGTGCTGTTGGCCGTTCGCGCAGCGCGGTCTCCAACCTGTTGCGCCTGATGAATCTGGCCCAGCCCGTGCAGATCATGCTCATGGCGGGCGATATCGACATGGGACATGCCCGAGCGCTGCTGGCGGTGGACGCGGCCAGTCAGATCACCCTTGCTAACCAGGTCGTGGCCAAGCGCATGTCAGTGCGCGAAGCCGAAAAGCTGGTGGCCCAGACCAACAGCACGCAGCAGGAGACGGGTGGAGGCCAAAGGCAACGTTCCGCCAAGTCGCGTGATATCGTGCAGATCGAAGAAGAATTGTCGGATTTGCTGACCACGCGCGTCAATTTCAAGTTGGGTGCGAAGAATAAAGGGCAGTTGCAGATCGACTTTGCCAGCCTGGATATCTTGGATGATATCCTGCGCCGTCTGCGTACTTGAGGCCGGAAAGGCGGGCAATATCGATCATTGAAACCATGAGTCGATGCTTTGCGGCGCGCAAAGGTTTGACGTGCCTGCTAGAAAGACCTTATAATCCCGTGGCTTTAGAAAATGCCTTCCGCCTGTAAGAACCTTGGAAAATCAACCCGGTCCTGTCGGGAGCTCATCATTCACTGGCTCACGATTATGGAAGCATGCTGCATCTCGTTCTCTTGCAACTAGCCACCACGGTGTTTACTAGTGTCATTGCTGGCCTGGTCGGGGGCGTGCATGCCCTGATTTCTGCTTTTCTGGGAGGCTTGTGCTGCGTAGTGCCAAATGGCTTGTTTGCGTTGCGTTTAGCCGCTTCATCAAGAAAATCGGGGTTTGCGAGCCCAACCGCTTTTTTCATGGGTGAATTGGCCAAGATTGGATTGACGATTACGTTTTTGGGCGTAGTGATCTGGCAGTACCACGATTTGCATTGGCTGGCGCTGATCGCTGCCTTTGTCGTGGCGCTCAAGAGTTACATATTCTTATTGTTTAGGCACTGATATGACAACTACTGAAGAAGCAGGGCAGGGGCTCACCGCTTCCGAATACATTTCCCATCATTTGGGTCACTTCTCCAACGCGCATCAAGATAAGATGGTCGACTTTACGATCATCAACATGGATACCGTGTTCTGGTCCATCGTCATGGGCGTGATCGGCTGCTTTGTCATGTGGCTAGCTGCCCGCAAGGCCACCGCTGGCGTTCCCGGACGCTTTCAGGCACTGGTCGAGATGCTGGTCGAGATGGTCGAAGACCAGTCCAAGTCCATCGTTCATGGTGATCGCAGTTTCATCGCGCCCGTGGCCCTGACCGTGTTTGTCTGGGTTGCCCTGATGAACTCGCTCGACTTTCTGCCGGTGGATCTGTTCGGTCAACTCTTTGGCTGGCTGGGCCTAAGCGAAGCCATCCCCTATCATCGTGCTGTGCCAACGGCCGATCTGAACGGTACCCTCGGCCTGGCCTTGGGTGTGATAGCCCTGGTGTTTTACTACAACATCAAGATCAAAGGCTTGGGCGGCTGGATTGGTGAATGGTTTACCGCGCCCTTTGGTCCCTGGATGGCGCCTTTCAACGTCTTGCTCAACCTGATCGAATATGTTGCACGCACCGTGTCGCTGGCCATGCGACTGTGGGGCAACATGTATGCAGGTGAACTGATTTTCCTGCTGATCGCCCTGCTGGGTTCGATGGCAACTGTATTTGGCTTCGTCGGACACGTCATTGCCGGTTCGGTATGGGCCATCTTCCACATCTTGATCGTGTTGC
>JBBSSV010000104.1:0-6663 GCA_038241705.1 Burkholderiales bacterium
AATGAACCGCAATTTCCTCGCCTTCGAGTACGCCGAACTTGGTGGCGTCTTGATGTGTGAAGCGAACCCAGCGTTGTGTCATGTTTTCAAACCTTTCTAGAATAGCCAGCAGATCCTACCGTGTGGCTCAAGTTGTAAGCAGCGGACTTGCCTGAAAGGCGCATCCGGCTAATAGAATGCGTCTGCCTGCGACAACGGAAGCCTCCTTTTAAGGAGAGCCGCCACGCAGTGCATCAATTGCTATTGTCAGCACCCTCATTCACGCAAGGGGCAAGGCGCTGACAGAAACAAGCAGCAAAATTCAGCGCATCAATGCCAGAAGCATATTTAGACGCAGCCTGTCGATTCATCCAGACAGGTAATACAACAGCGATACCGCCACAATGCATGACGATATCGCTGCAACATGACCCTAAGATGCAATCAGGGAGTGTCGCCAACTGCACAGATTCTACATGATCTGTTGCAAACGCCAGCTTTTCCCCGGCTGCTGACCCGTAAAAATTACAAGACCGACATCAGCAATCTGCCCATTTCAGCAGGGTTCTTAGTAGTCTTGATACCGCACGCTTCCATGATCGCCAGCTTTTCCTGTGCAGTACCTTGACCACCGGAAATGATGGCGCCAGCATGGCCCATGCGCTTGCCCGGAGGCGCAGTCACGCCCGCGATGAAGCCCACGACCGGCTTGGTCATGTTGTCCTTGATCCAGCGTGCGCAGGTTTCCTCTGCATCACCACCGATCTCACCGACCATGATGACCGCATCGGTATCAGGATCGTCATTGAACATCTTGAGGATATCGATGTGCTTCAGACCGCTGACCGGATCCCCGCCGATGCCAACCACGGTGGACTGACCCAGGCCGAATTCGGCCAACTGACCCGCGGCTTCATAAGTCAGGGTGCCAGAACGCGAAACCACACCGATACGGCCTTTCTTGTGAATGTGGCCAGGCATGATGCCGATCTTGATTTCGTCGGGCGTGATCAGGCCAGGACAGTTAGGTCCCAACAACAGGGTTTTCTTGCCTTCCATACGATGACGAGTGCGGATCATGTCGCGTACAGGAATACCTTCGGTAATGCAGATCACCAGATCCATGCCGGCGTCGACCGCTTCGTCAATCGCAGCCGCAGCAAACGGAGGCGGGACATAGATGACCGACACGGTGGCGCCAGTCTGTTCCTTGGCGTCTTTGACAGTGCCGTAGATCGGAATGCCTTCGAAATCCTCACCGGCTTTCTTTGGGTTGACCCCCGCTACGAAACAATTTTGGCCATTTGCGTACTCACGGCACATGCGCGTATGGAACTGACCAGTCTTGCCGGTGATACCTTGGGTAATGACTTTGGTGTCTTTGTTGATCAAAATTGACATCTTTATTTCCCCTCTGCCGCATTAACGACTTTTTCTGCCGCTTCTGCCATGTTGTTCGCGGCGATGATCGGGAGACCCGATTCCGCCAGGATTTTCTTGCCGAGATCTTCGTTGGTACCCTTCATGCGCACGACTAAGGGCACCTTCAGGTCGACTTGGCGAGCTGCAGCGATCACGCCCTCTGCAATTACATCGCAGCGCATGATGCCGCCGAAAATATTGACCAGAATGGCCTTGATATCCGGGTTCTTCAGCATGATCTTGAAGGCTTCGGTCACTTTTTCGGTTGTGGCGCCGCCGCCCACGTCCAAGAAGTTGGCAGGCGACCCTCCGTACAACTTGATGACGTCCATGGTCGCCATGGCCAAGCCCGCGCCATTCACGAGGCATCCAATATTGCCGTCAAGCGAAATGTAGGTGAGGTCAAACTTGGAAGCTTCCAGTTCGGCTGGATCTTCTTCGTCTTCGTCGCGCATTTCCTGCAGTTCAGGATGACGGTACATCGCGTTGGAGTCAAAGTTGAACTTGGCGTCTAGGGCAACAACGCGGTCGTCACCGGTCAGGATCAGCGGGTTGATTTCCGCCAGGTCTGCATCGGTATCGTCGAATGCCTGATACAGGCTTTGCATGAAAGCGCGCGCTTGATCAATGGATTGCTCGGGCACGCCAATCTTGCGCGCCACATCGTCAGCCTCGGCATCGGTCAGGCCGGTGTCAGGGTTAATGAAGACCTTGTGGATCTTCTCGGGCGTCTTTTCTGCAACTTCCTCGATATCCATGCCGCCTTCGCTTGAGGCCATCAGCGCAACGCGCTGCGAACCGCGATCAACCACCATGCCGACATACAGTTCGGTTTTGATGTCTGCGCCCTCTTCGATCAGCAGTCGCTTAACCAGACGTCCTTCAGGACCGGTCTGATGCGTCACCAGCGTCATGCCTAGAATTTGGGAGGCATAGTCACGCACTTCATCCAACGACTTGGCGACTTTGACACCGCCACCCTTGCCGCGACCGCCAGCATGGATTTGTGCCTTGACGACCCAGACTTTACCGCCGAGTTCCTTGGCAGCATCAACCGCCTCATCTACGGAAAAGCAGGGAATCCCACGGGGGGTCACCACGTTGTACTTGCGGAGTATTTCTTTCCCTTGGTACTCATGAATATTCATAATAGTCCTTGTTGATTGCCAATTCTTCGCTGGTTCTTCAAACGTCACGCCAGCGTGGTTATTCTCAAGAGAGCCTCATGGTAGGCAAGAGGAGTCAGTCCTGAGGATTCCGGTTCTAATGAGCTAACTGTCTGCTCGATTCACAAGCCCTACTATTTCTCATCATCAAAAACTTACTCAAACAAAGAATGCTTAGCTGGACAGTTGCCTTTTTCTGGCAAGAATGTACTGCTCTTCAACCCTTGTTTCCTGCAAGCCTTGCAAAGAGGCACCAATATTACTAGATAGACAGCTTGAAACGGCAGCTGCATGTAAGTCTCATCTTGTTCAAAGAATAATAATTTCTTCCGACCGAAGATTTTGCAGGAAGAAAACCTCAAAATCCTTGACTGCGGTTAAGAAACTAAGCTTTCTGAGACTGCCCGACATCAAAAATACCTTAATGGAGAGGCTGTATAGGGTGCTTTAGAACTTGCAATAAAAAACGCTGCAGAAGCTTTGAGGCTTCGTGCAGCGTTCTCAGGCAGATTAACCTGTGGCTTAAGCTTGGCGGCCTACTCTAGTAAAGCCGACAACCAACCTTAATTTTCAATTAATCCACACCACGCTTATCTGCAAACTCATCTTTCTTAGGAGGACGCACCAGAGCGATGACCTTGGAGATCAGCGGCCAGAGCAGCATGAGCAGAGCCAGGGTAGAGATCGTGCCCACTAGCGGATTGGACCAAAGAATCATGACATCGCCACCGGCAACCAACATGGCTTGGCGGAACGAGTCTTCAGCTTTGGCACCCAGTACCAGCGCAAGAACCAACGGTGCGAGCGGATAGTCCAGCTTCTTGAACAGATAACCGATGACACCAAACGCGAGCATGAACCAGATGTCCAGCATGGCGTTATGCACCGTATATGCACCAATCGCACAAATCACGATAATGATCGGAGCAATGATTGCAAACGGAATCCGCAGGATCGAGGCGAAGATGGGCACGGTTGTCAGAATGACGATCAGGCCTACCAGGTTACCCAGGTACATACTGGCGATCAGGCCCCAGACGAATTCCTTTTGCTCAACGAAGAGCAGCGGTCCTGGCTGCAAGCCCCAGATCAACAAACCACCCAGCAACACTGCGGCAGTTGGCGAACCTGGAATACCCAGTGCCAGCATCGGCAGCAAAGCTGCAGTACCGGCGGCGTGCGAAGCCGTTTCTGGAGCAATCACACCTTCGATATCACCATTGCCGAAGTTCTCGCCGTTCTTGGAGAATTTCTTGGCGATACCATAGCTCATGAAAGATGCAGGCGTTGCACCACCGGGGGTAATACCCATCCAGATACCGACGAAGGCACTGCGCAGTGAGGTGGCCCAGTACTTGGGTAGCGTCTTCCAGGTGGCCAACACGATCTTGGGATCAATTTTGGCGCTCTTACCAGAAAATGCCAAGCCTTCTTCCATCGAAATCAGAATTTCACCGATACCGAACAAACCGATAACGGCAATCAGGAAATCGAAGCCGCGCATCAACTCGGACCAGCCGAAAGTCAGACGCAACTGTCCCGTCACGGTATCCATGCCTACAGAGGCCAGGGCAAACCCCAATGCCATGGAAACCAAAATTTTCCAAGGCGACCCTTTGCCCATGCCCACAAAGCTACAGAAGGTGAGCAGGTATACCGAGAAAAACTCTGGTGGACCGAAACGCAAGGCAAATTTGGCAACCATGGGGGCCAAGAAGGTAATCATGACCACAGCAATGAGGGCACCGACGAACGACGACGTAAAGGCTGCAGTCAAGGCACCGCCTGGATTCCCTTTTTGCGCCATGGGGTAACCGTCAAACGTTGTTGCGACGGACCAAGGCTCCCCTGGAATATTAAAGAGAATCGAGGTAATTGCTCCCCCAAATAAAGCTCCCCAGTAAATACAGGACAACATGATGATGGCGCTGGTTGGCGACATACTAAAGGTAAGGGGCAGCAAAATTGCCACACCATTGGCGCCACCCAAGCCAGGTAGAACACCGATCAGAACGCCGAGAACAATTCCGACCACCATAAGCAGGAAGTTCATAGGCGTCATGACGACCGCGAACCCCCCAAACAAAGCGTTAATCTCTTCCATTACGAAACTCCTTGATATCCCAGTTTTGATTTATTGACTCAATTGACCAACATCTGGTGCATTGCGTCATTTTTAGTAACCGAGGAATGAAAGCAAATGATACTCACCTTTGAATAGCGGCACCTTGAACCAGACCTCAAACATCATGAAAAACAGCGCATTCACGCAAAATGCAATGATCAAGCTTTTAATCGGGCTATTTTTCCCAAGGAAAATCATGAACAACGTAATGTAAATGAAGGAAGCAACATAAAGTCCAAGCAACTGCACAACAAATACATAGACTATAGCGGGAATCAGAATCTGCAATACGCGCTTTAGCTGCTCATTATCTACGAATACTTCCGTGTTTTTACTTTTGCCAAAAAGCGCTTGAAAAAATATTGCTGCGCTAGGAATGGCAATGATCAATCCGATGTAAAAGGGGAAATAGCCTGAGCCCGGACCTTCTGCCGGAGTCCATCTATGCCCCAAATCCATCGCAGTGACTATTACTACAACACCCACACCGAATAAGATAAGCGCAACAACGGCTTCTACTATATACGTGGCGACCCCGGTACGGGCACCTGTCTCCATATTTTGCTCCATCTGGAACACCCTCGCTAGATTTAATGTTGAAACGAGTAGGGGAGTCAAAAATTGCTGCCGTTTGAAAGCGGCAGCAATTTTTTTCTACCCTAAATCATTATTATTCTGTGGCCAGAAAACCAGCTGACTTCATCAGTTCACGATGCCGCTCTTCGGCTTCAGTAAGCCAGTCGACAAATTCCTTCCCTGTTTTGGTCGTGGTATTAAAGGCGCCTTTTTCCATGTAGCTCTTCCATTCCGGTGTTGCCAGAACTTTTTTCATCAGATCTTCATAGTATGTCACCTGCTCCTTGCTGACGCCGGGCGGCATAAAGATGCCACGCAGCATGACGTAGTCGGTAGGAATACCTGCTTCCTTACAGGTAGGAATGTCGTTCCAGGACTGGGTCTCGGTCACCTTTTTCTTGTAAGGCATGCGCTGATCATCGAACACACACATTGCACGCAGCTTGCCGGCACGCCATTGGGCTACCGCTTCCGCCGGATTATTGACGCTGGAGTTAATATGGTTACCTACCAGTTGGACCGCCACCTCTCCACCGCCCTTGAAAGGAATATAGATGAACTTGGCACCGGAAGCTTTCTCTATACCAACAGTGATAATCTGGTCTTCTTGCTTGGAACCGGTTCCGCCCATCTTGAATTTGCCTGACGAGGCCTTGGCTGCATCGACATATTCCTGTGCAGTTTTGTAGGGCGCATCAGCATTGGTCCATAGGACAAACTGATCTAGGGCCAGCATCATGACAGGAGTCATATCCTTCCAACTGAACGGGACGCCAGTTGCCATGGGCGTGGTGAACAGATTAGATAGGGTAATAATTATTTTATGGGGGTCGCCTTTTGAGTTTTTTACGTCAAGGAAACCCTCAGCACCTGCACCGCCGGATCTATTGATCACGATAAGCGGCTCTTTCATCAACTTATGCTTGATGACGATGCCTTGCAGCAAACGTGCCATTTGGTCAGCACCACCACCAGTGCCCGCTGGAACCACAAACTCTACCGGCTTGGTTGGTTCCCAGGCCGCAAATGCTGGGGTCGCCAGCGTGGTTGCGACCAATGCACCTAATGCCAAACGCTTAAAATTATCCTTAACCTCAGTAGATAAAGCTTTACTCATTGTGTCTCCTCTATGGTAACGCTGTGTTATCTCTCCAGCCCGTAGATGCGCATGAACTGGCAGGGATTTTTATTTCTATTTTAGTTAAATTATCATTTAAAGCAAATTAACAGTATTGGATCCCTCCTTGCTTTGAGATTTTTAAATTCAATCCTTGATTTTTATAGTAACTAAATTTTGGTTGATTGCGGAAAATACTTACGTTTTATCAGTTTTATTGTCTAACGCAATTTGTTTTTTACTTACAGAGCATGCAGATGGTGCGGCGCCTCTCAGCG
>JBBSSV010000105.1:0-6564 GCA_038241705.1 Burkholderiales bacterium
ATCCAAGACGGCAGCGCCCGATACAGTTCAGGTGCTGCCGTTTTTTATTGAGGTTGCTCTTGCTAGGTTTGTCCTTGCCGGGATTTCCTGGACGGTGCTGCCTTGCGGAGATCGTCTCGCAAAAATTGTCATGGTTAAAGCACCTGGGAGTAGTTGCCAAAGCAAGGCGTAGGTCGCTGCGCACTTTTGAATCAGCCCCCGTTTTGCCAAGGCCAGCCGCTATCCGGTAAGCTGCGGCCCACGGCTGTTTGCCTTTCCTTCGTTTTCCGCTCTGCGCGACCCTGTCATGTCCTCCATCTACCGAACCGCCTTGCCGCTGGCCAGCCTGACTGCTGTTGGCATGCTGGCAACTGACTTTTATTTGCCGGCTGTACCCGATCTGGCGCTGTCCCTGCATGGCACTCTGACGCAATCGCAGGCCACGCTGGCGGTGTTCATGGCGGCGCTGGCGATTTCCCAGTTGCTATGGGGTTGGGCGGCGGACCGCTTTGGCGAAGGGCGCATGATCCTCCTGGGCTCGGCACTGCTGTGTGGTGCCAGTATTCTGTGTGCGCTGGCACCCAATATCGAATGGCTGCTCTTTGGCCGAGCCGTGCAAGGGCTGGGAGCGGGCGCGGCGACCGTCGTGGTGCCGGCGCTGTTGCGCAAGCGTTCTAACGAGGAAGATGCCGTCAAATCCATCGCCTTGGTGGGCATGGCCGAATCGGTGATTCCGGCGCTGGGGCCGGTGGCGGGAGCCTTGGTGATTGCCCACGTCAGCTGGCGCTGGACCTTCTGGATTGTCGCGGCCCTAACCTTGTTGCTGGCACCCGTGGTGGGTCGCCTGGTGTCGCTGCAGGCACCCGCAGCCAACGCAGACGCTGCTGGCTCGTATATGTCAGTCTTGCGCAATCGGGTCTTCATGCGCCTGGCGCTGAGTTACGCTTGCATGTTCGGGGCCTTGCTGATGTTCGTGTCGAGTGCACCGGAATTGGTGACAGGCTGGCTGAGGATTTCGGTCAATGGCTTTGCAATTTTGCAGATTTTTGGCGTGGGTGCCTTCATGCTTGGCGCAGCCGGTGGCGGTCGACTAGTGCGGCGCTGCGGTACGCCTTTCCTGATCACGGCAGGCATCTGGGTGCAAGGAGTCGCCTGCGTCTGCTTTTTGCTGCTGGCCTTGCTCGATGTGCGTGTGCTGAACTGGGTGATCGTGGGCTGGGTGGTATTCTGTCTTGGCTTGGGCATACGTGCCCCCGCAACCATGGCGCGTGCGTTGACCATTTCTCATCAGCAGGCAGGCAAGGCTTCAGGCTTATTGATGTTTCTGGCGTTTTCTTTTTCATCAGGTGCCACCATGCTGGTCGCGCCTTGGCTGCATCTGGGCTTGATGCCTCTGGCAATTGGGCTGACGCTACTGGTGCTGGCCAGTGGCTGGCTGGTGCCGCCCGCGAAGACAGATGAGCCGGAACTACCGTGAAGCGTTCCGTTTATCACCTATTTGTCGGGCAACAGGGTAATAAGCGGGAAAGACAAAGACGACCTAACCTAACTCACGCATTTCTTTCTTAGTGAACTGTGAATCCTGGAGGATAACTATGAGTACACCATGGGGCAGTGAAGACGACGCCGAGTTCGACGAAGATTTGGCGCACGAAATCGGCCATCTGGTGCCCACGAGAGAACGCAACCTGGGCGATATCGGCACGCGTGACTTTTATGATCGGCAGGACCGTGCGGCACGCGAAATCACAGAGCGGCCGCGCTGGAAGTGACGACCAGCGCCCGATTCTCCTAGCCTGGTCTGCGCCATACTGTTGCCAGCCAAGGCTGCTGGTCCCGTGGTTTGCCGGGCGGGCGGTAGTAGTGCGTTAATTCTTCAAAACCGGCAGCGTCGACATACGCGCGCCAGGTATTGACATCGTAAAACGCACCGTAGCGACCATGCTGCACACCTTCCTGATTCTGGCCTCGCGGGTTGGAACTGAACAACACGCCACGCGGTTTCAAGGTGGCGTACAACTGCTGCAATACCCCGGGCAACTCCGCGCGCGGCACATGGAACAGCGAGGCATTGGCAAAAATGCCGTCAAAATGCGCGTCCGGCAAATCCAGCGCCACGAAATTTTGATGCCAAACTTCACAGCCGCTGTACTCCTCAGCCAACGGAATGAAGGCAGCTGCGCCTTCCAGTCCGATGGCCGTGTGGCCCAGTTCGCGAAGCGTTTTCAGGTCGCGCCCAGGACCGCAGCCGAAATCTAGAATGGTGAAAGGCGGCTCGCCTTTGATCCGGCTCAGCAGCGCGTCGATGTTCTGGCTGACATCATGATCGCGCGTGCCAGCGTCGAAACTCACGGCGTTACGCTGGTAATGGTCCAGCGTAACGGCCGTGGGATCATCCAGCGCGTCGTTGTTGTTTGAATCTGACATTGATATAGCTACCAAAAAGAAAGGTGCTGGCTAATTGCCGATGCCCAGCAACTCGACTTCAAAATTTAGGGTGCTGTTAGGCGGAATCGTACCAGGCATGCCGCGCTTGCCGTAGGCCGTAGCCGCCGGGCAGGTCAGCTTGGCCTTGCCGCCGACTTTCAGCGTCTGTACGCCCTGGGTCCAACACGGAATCACCCGTGACAGCGGGAAAGAAATCGGCTTGTTGCGTGCAAACGAGCTGTCGAATTCCGTACCGTTTTGAAGTGTGCCGCGATAATGCACTGTCACGGTGTCCGACGCCTTGGGGCTCGCGCCTGTGCCGCGTTTGAGATGGGTCACGGTCACGCCAGAAGGCAGTGTTTCGGTATCAGCGGCAACGGCCAGGGTGGTTGCAGACAGGGCAGAAAAACCCATCAGGCTGGCACACAACAGAGGAAACAGGCGCATGATGTCCCTTTACAGTAAGCGTAAACAATAAAATCAGCAGCGAATATCCATCAAGTCCTGCCGACAACGAACTGATAGTACTCAGTCACTCAGGATTTGTTTGGAAGCCTCTTCTGGCGACTGGCTGTCGTAGAACATGTCCGTTAGCCACTCCACCTCGTCCTCAATAAAGTCCTGGGCTTCTTCGACACTGGCGCCAGCGGCCACGAGAAAACCCTCGACCTCGATGCACCATTCGATCAATGCCTGGGTTTCGGCATCCAGTTCCTGTTTTTTGGCCATCGTCTTTCCTTTGCAAAAGCTCTGCAGGACAGAGGCGCTGTCTGCCATCGTTCCCACTTGCGACGGTGGAAAGCCATAGTGTAAACAAAAGTAGGCTTGATGAGCGCCATCCAAGGGTTGACTTCATTTTCAGTTGAAGCGAAGTGCTGGCTTTGCCAAAACGCAAGCCTGGAGTCTGATAGCCATGAGCCCAGTGCGAACTGTTGTTTCCCTGTCAGTCACAGTGCGGTTGCCAAATTATTGCCTGGGCGTTGCCGTGTAATTTTTTTGCATAAAACTTATATGTGGATTTCCTTGTCGACGCTGGCTGGCGTACAGTGTCGCCTTCTTGTGTTTGACCCCTTTGCTGAATTTCAGGATCTGCCATGTTTCGCAATCTCCATATCTTCCAGTTGCCCACGCCGCTTGGCATGAGTGCCGATGAACTCGCCGATGCCTTGTCCGCCCAGGCTTTCCTGCCTTGCAGCGGCTTGCAGATGTCTACGCAAGGCTGGGTGCCACCTCGGCCCAACTCTGGCCTGGTGCATGTCGTTAATCAGCAGATGCTGCTAATGCTAGGCAAGGAAAAAAAGCTCTTGCCTGCGTCCGTCATCAACCAGTTCACCAAGATCAAAGCCGCGGCGATTGAAGAGCAAGAAGGCTTCAAGCCGGGGCGCAAGCGCATGAAAGAAATCAAGGAAGAAGTCACCGACGACTTGCTGCCCCGCGCCTTTGCCGTGCGTTCCGACACTTCGCTCTGGATTGATCCGGTCAATGGCTGGCTGGTGATCGATTCCGCCAGCGCCACCAAGTCGGAAGACATACTGACACTGCTGAAAAAATGCGTGCCAAAACTGCCGTTGATTCCCTTGATGACCCAGCAATCGCCGGTCTCCGCCATGACCCAATGGCTGATGGAAGACGAAGCGCCGGTTGGTTTCACCATCGACCAAGACACCGAACTGGCCGCCCCTACTGAAGGCAAAGCCACCATACGCTACGTGCGCCACACCCTGGAAGCAGACGAAGTCCAGCGCCATATTGCCGCTGGCAAGCAATGCACCCGCCTGGCGCTCTCTTGGGACGACCGCATCTCCTTCATGCTGACCGAAGCCCTGATTCTGAAGCGCATCACACCACTGGATGTGTTGAAGGAAAAGGCTGACAGCAGCGGCGACGCCGATGAAAGTTTTGATTCTGACTTTGCCCTGATGACGGCAGAAATTGACCGCATGCTGGGCGCGCTGATTGAGGCGTTAGGTGGAATCAGGAAGGATGCGCTGGCAGCATAAGGAAGATTAGGTCGGATTAGCTGAAGGCGTAATCCGACGTTTATCCTGAAAGCCGGTCTCTGGTATTACAGCGAATTTATGCCTTGGCGTCGGATAACCCTGCGCTAGTCCGACCTACTGTTTTGGTTGAGGCAATGGTGGTCAGGAAGGATACGCTGGCGACGGATTGCGCTGATTCAACCCGAACCGAACCGAACCGAACCGAACCGAACCGAACCGAACCGAACCGAACCGCACCGCACCGCACCCCTCTTGTTTCAAGATATTGAAATCCAAAAAACTGATAGCAAACACGGCGTCAACAATATGCTTGATTTTGCTACCATTTTGCCGATTTTCTCTACCTTACTGCCGGTTTTCCCCCATTTTGTTTCTACACCCAGTGCCTAGCACTTCACTCAGGTCAAACCGTTGTTACGGGCGGTTTGCTCGCGTTCCAGGCGGGTGATGTAACGTTGGACCAAGGGTAGGACAAGCGGATCAATGTTGGTGAACATGCAGCCTAACCGACGATAGGTCTTGCCGTTTTCACGCTGAATGGTTTGTGTATTGCAAATGCGTAGGTTGATGGGCACGCTGCCACTGTCTGGCAGAATCAGTTCGCATCTCGAGTAAAGCTGGCCTAAGAAAGCATCCATCAACTGTTGTTCGTCTTGCAAAGCCAGTCCGCCGATGCTGATATTGATCAGTGGCATTGAGAAATTCTGTACTCGGCCATTGATGTCGGCGTGGACTAGGCAGCGCACAGGATTGGTAATGGGCGTACCCACCCGATAGCATTCGCGTCGCTGCAGCCGCCAGACGATTTCTGGCAGAGGAAAGGACAAGGCCGGCAAGTTGGCATGCTGGTCACGCGCCAGATCCTTGCCGCAAAATAACACCCGCACACTATCAAGTGTGCCTTCAAAATCGACGCGCTTGCTGGCTAGAATGCGTTGGTTTTGCGCGTCGTCCGGTGCACAGTCGATCACCAGATAGCCACTGGCTTCATCCACATCCAGAATGGACGTCATCACGACTTCCTTGCCCTGATTGATATAAAGACGCATCAACTGCTTGCGCTCTTGCATGTTACGCAACAGTGCAATGATTTGGCGGCGCGAAACGATCTGGTAGGGGCTCAGGTCTTCGGCAAAGTCTTTTTGTAATACGTGCTGCATCGCTCTTGCCCGGCCTGGCCGGTGTTCTCGTTAAACGTTCAAGGCACGTGCTTGATGCCAACTTGTATCAAGCCGTATCTGAAATGGTGGGCGCTCATCATACTCTTTTGCCATCACTTTGCCCACGTTCAATGCGATACAGCCAAGCCAATAATTCCGCCACAGCCCGGTACAGATCAGGTGGAATCCGGTCGTCCAGATCAACTTGCATCAGCAGTGCGACCATTTCTTTGGATTCATGTACAAACACCCCATGCTCACGGGCCAGGGCAATGATTTGTTCAGCCACTGCGCCGCGCCCTTGGGCCACTACGCGTGGTGCAGTGTCGCCGGTTTGATAAGCCAGAGCGACGGCTTGCTGCAAGGGTTCGAGCAAAGACCGTGGTGAGTTAGGCTTGTCGCTCATGGCGCTGGCTCTGAACGTACGGTCAATGCCTCAAGCTGCATGCCCGCTACATACAGCGCATCGGCCAGAAAGCCGCCTTGGGTTTGTAGGGCTTGTCGGGTGTTTGGGTCGGCAGCCTGTATGTGCAGCCTCAGCCGGCCTGTATCCAGTTGCAAGGTAACGGCGACTTTGCCCAAGCTTGGCAACTCTAGCTTTAGCGTGCTGTTCCAGCGGGCGGGCTGTTCCGCCGCATCGTCAGGCTCTTCCTGTTTGCCGGATTTTTCCTCTACCGCCCATTCCATCGGCTGTCCCGGCCAGAGTTCGCCATGCCAGCTCAACCGTTGGTTTTCCAGAGTGTGCAACTGCTGGCCAACCAGCTGCAACAGACGGCTGTTGGCATCGTTTCCTGCCTGGGCGGTCTCGGCGGCCCAACTGCTGACGATATCGACTTGCTGAGGCGCAGTTGTGGCAGTGCGTCCCAAGCTCGTGGTGTCCCCCAGCGTGGCTTGCGGCTCCTGCTGCACCTGTGCCAGGCTGCGTCGGCCATTGGCCCATTGGCGCAAATGCGATTCATAGAACAGGCCGCTGGTGATCAAGGCCTGTTGCAAGCTAC
>JBBSSV010000106.1:0-6556 GCA_038241705.1 Burkholderiales bacterium
GCAACTGCCCGTGAGGATTGCGCCATGACCGCCCCTTTATTGATGCAAATCGACAATTATGCAGTCTAACAAAGTTGTGAGATTGTGCAACAAAATTAAAGGCTTGCATTGCTTAATGCATCAATTTTCTTAATGTTCCTTGCAAATATAAAAACTTTTTTCCTTTTGCCAAGGCAATGTAGGGATAGACCGAAATCTCTGCAACGAAATAGCGTAATTACACATTGAATGCAAAAAAAGTTCCCCTCCAATTAAAATTAAATCTTTTGAAACATCTTCGTGTTTTCAAAAATAAAACCCGAGCGCTTCATTAGCTGATCCAGTGTCGGCAATCAACGCTCTTTAGCGATGGCGCGCGCCATGATGATCACCGGAACTAGCGCGATGAGGACAATGCTCAGGGCTGGCAGTGCGGCTTCCGCCAGACGCTCATCCGACGCCAGCTGGTTAGCAATCACGGCCAAAGTATCGAAATTGAAAGGCCGGATGATCAATGTCGCCGGCAATTCCTTGACAACATCGACGAAGACCAGCAACCCTGCGGCCATGATGCTGCGCCACAACAAGGGAAAATGGATTCGCGCCAACATGGACACCAAACCATGCCCGAGGCTGCGGGCGCTGGCATCCATGGCTGGGGTGATTTTGGTCAATCCGGCCTGCACGCTCTGAAACGAGACCGCCAGGAAACGCACCAGATAAGCGTAAATCAGCGCCAGCAAGCTGCCGCTAAGAAAAATATTGAAGCCCCAGTCGTCAGCCCACCGGTCCAGCGCCGAGAGTGGCACCAAGATGCCCACTGCGATCACCGCGCCTGGAATAGCATAGCCCATGCTGACTACCCGGTTGCAGATAGCCTGCGCCCGATTGCGCGTCACCCGCGCCGCATACGCCAGCAAAATGCACACCACAATCGCAATTAGAGCGGTGATGACCCCAAGGATCACGGTGTTTTGCAACCAGTCCAGATAACGCGGACTGATGTACAGGTGTTCTTCCCCTGCTAAAAGGTTCACTAGAATACCCATGGGTAGAATGAATCCCAGCACCACTGGCAGGCAGCAGAACAAAATAGCGCCGGCAGCATGCCAGCCCTGTAAGCGCTTCGGCAAGGAGGTAGAGCGACCGCCAACGGCGTAGTACTGCGCCCGTCCCCGGCTCTTTTGTTCGACCAGCATCAGCACCATGACCGACAGCAGCAACACCGCCGCAATCTGCGCTGCCGCCCCTCTGTCAGAAAAGGCATACCAGGATTTGTAGATGCCGGTGGTCAGGGTTTTGACGCCGAAATATGCCACGGCACCATAGTCGGCCAGGGTTTCCATCAGGACCAAGGCAATACCAGCCACTGCTGCGGGGCGCGCCATTGGCAAGCTGATGCTGAAAAAAGAACGCCAGGGCCCCGCGCCCAACGTGCGCGCCGCATCCCACATGCGGGCACTGCGCTCCAAGAAGGCGTTGCGCACCAATAGATAGACATAGGGATATAGCACCAGCGCAAACATCAGCGCGGCACCCCAGACTGAGCGGATCTCGGGAAAGTAATAATCCGCCGCCTGCCATCCAAACACCTCGCGCAGCGTGCTTTGCACTGGACCGGAAAACTGCAGGAAATCCGTATAGGCGTAGGCCACGACGTACGCTGGCATTGCCAGGGGCAGCACCAGCGCCCACTCAAAAATTTTGCGACCGGGAAAGCGAAACACCACCACCAGCCAGGCACAGCCTATCCCGAGGGTCGCCGCCAGCAGTCCGACCATGCCGACGATCATCAGGCTGTTGCCCAGATACTCCGGCAGAACTGTCGCCCAAAGATGAGTAAAAGTGGATTCGTGCTCTAACGATTCATCGCCGCCAACCAGATTGGAAAGGATGCCAAAAATCGGCACTCCTACGGCCACGGCAATCAGCATCGAAATCACTTGCAGAGGGTGCAGGCGGCCAAATACCCGCCAGCGGCGCTTGGGTGGAAAAGTCAGGTAAGAAGAAGCCAGAGACATGTGCGAAGGAGATGCGCAGTGAAGCGCCCAAACTTAGTGAATGCGAATTATAATCAATCACTTAGTGCAGCAATCTTATCTCTCGTTAATTACTCCTCCCAACTTCGGCTTTATGACCGTCAATTTTTCCTCCAACGCCCATTTTCAGGTAGAAGACATCCGCGTGGGCTATCCCAACGGCCGCGACATTCAAGAAATTGTTCATGGCATCTCGTTTTCGCTGGACAAAGGCGAAATCGGTTGCTTGCTCGGACCTTCCGGTTGCGGCAAGACCACAGTTCTGCGAGCCATCGCCGGTTTTGAAGGTGTGCACGACGGGCGCATCAGCTTGGGCGGGCGCGAACTCAGCCACAAAGGGCACACCTCGCCGCCGGAAGAGCGACAAGTAGGCGTAGTCTTTCAGGACTATGCGTTGTTTCCCCATCTATCGGTGGCTGACAACGTCGGCTTTGGCTTGCGCAAGCAGCCCTCAAGTCAGCGCAAAGCGCGTGTGCGGCAGCTCTTGGACCTGGTCGGCCTGACCAACAAGGGCAAACTCTACCCGCATGAGCTGTCAGGCGGCCAGCAACAGCGCGTGGCTCTGGCGCGGGCGCTGGCGCCACAGCCAGATTTGCTGCTTCTGGACGAACCCTTCTCCAACCTGGACGTTGAACTGCGCGAACGACTGGCTATGGAAGTACGAGGAATCTTGAACGAACTGGGCACGACTGCGGTACTAGTCACTCATGACCAACACGAAGCCTTCGCCTTTGCGGAGCATGTCGGCGTCATGCGCGACGGTGAAATCATGCAATGGGATACGCCCTACAACCTGTATCACCGACCTAGCAGCCGCTTTGTCGCGGACTTCATCGGCCAGGGCGTCTTCACGCCGGGCTGCGTGGATTTCGGCAAGCAATGCGTCAACATTGAAATTGGCAGCCTACCGTTGTGGCAAGGCGTGGAAGTTTGCGCGCCTGAAGACCGGGACGCGCAGAACGTAGATGTGTTGCTGCGGGCTGATGATGTGCTGCATGACGATGCCAGCCCGTTGCGCGCCGAAGTGGTGCGCAAGGCTTTTCGGGGAGCCGATTTTCTCTACACTCTAAAGCTAGTAAGTGGCCAGACGCTGCTGGCGCTAGTGCCTTCACACCATGACCATGCTATCGGTGACATGATCGGAATCCGCTTGGGTGCCGATCATGTAGTTACTTTCCCCGCTGCCTGAACCAGTTATCAGCAATCTGAACTAGGACTGACGGCTGGCTTTCCCTTCTCATGTGATCAGTAATGCCTATAGCTTGAATTGGCGTTCAGTTGGTGTCGAACTCGATCCCGCGTGCCGCCAACGCTTCCAGCATGTTGGCAAACGCCACCCGCACCTGTTCTGGCTTGCCTTTGGTGCCTAACTCTATGTGCGCCCTTGCCCCATCTTCGCCAACATGCGGCAGGCTGAAGATACTGATGCCCGGATAGTCACGCTCCATCATTTCCATCAAAGGAATCAAAGTAGCTTCAGCGGAACCATAGACCAGAACCGATTGCTCCAGCCAAGCGTCGCGGTGGAAAAGATGGAAGTAATGGGTATCCAGTATCCATTCCATCATGGGCCAAGTCATCACCGGAAAACCGGGCATGAAATAGTGCGCGCCCTCAGTCTGGTGGCGAACCGAAAAACCGGGAATCTTGTTGTAGGTATTGGGGATGATATCCGCGCCTTGCGGAAACTCTCCCATTTGCAGCCGTCGCCTGTTTTCCCCATCGGCCAAGGCTGGTTCGCTGCCAGCGGCACGCGCCATGTCCGCAATTCTTTCCTCGATTCTGATCCTGGCTTCGGGATGCAATACCAGTGGCACGCCCAGAGCTTCGGCCGCGCATTGGCGGGTGCGATCGTCCGGCGTCGCACCTATGCCACCGCAGGAAAACACAATGTCATTGCTGTCAAAGGTACGGCGCAAGGTGGCTATGATCTGAGCCGGGTCATCGCTGATGATTTCGGCCCAGCCTAGGCGCATGCCGCGTTCGGCTAGCAAGCTGACCAGTTTCGGAAAATGTTTGTCGGCTCGACGTCCGGACAGGATTTCGTCGCCGATGATGAGCAAGCCAATGGCCATGTCTTTCACTTTCTGCCGTGTTTCCGGCAACTATTCACAGCCTGCAATCTTACCGCCAGTGCTCGAGCTGTGCAGGGTTGGTCGCTTTCAACCGCTCACGCTCGCTGGTGCGCCGCAGGTGCGACAGTGCCTGCAGGCAGTAATACTCGAACCACAGGCCGGTGAACACAAATACCAACACATACAGCCAGATCGACGCTGCCGCCATGATCGGCAAGAAGATCACGGACAAAGCCCCGCCTAGCCAAAGCATGGTGGGCGCCGCACTCAATACTCCGGTAATAACGCCTATCGTCAGCAACGACCAGCGATGGTTGCGCAGGATAGTTTGCCTTTCCTCTGCCGAGGCATGGTCGGACAGTGCGTCATAAGCCATCACCTGATAGGTCAGCCAGCCCCAGAGCAAGGGCTGCACCAACAAGGGCAGCGGCGGTACCAGCATCAGCGGCAGTGTCGCGATCCAGAGCGCGGCAAAGATCACGAAGGTAAAGGTACCCATGGCCGCACTGCCCCAGAACGAGCCGCCGTGATGCTGCACCAAATCTGGAAAATCACGTTTGGACACATGCTGAGCAATGGCCGGCATGGCAAACACGCCGACAAAGATCAACGCTGTTAAAATCAGTAGCGGTAGCAGCAGCCACAATGCCAGCATGCCTATCAGCGCCGCTTGCAACCATTCACTGCCCCACCACCCGGTGGTGGTGGGAACGGTATCGGCGCCGATCCAGCCCGCCACATACCCCCCTACCCAATCCATCGCGGGCGTCAACCCCATCCACAGCAGTACACCCCACACGATCAGTGACAACAAAAATGGCACCACTGTCAGCATTAGCATGCGCACATGCATTTGTGACAATAAAGCACGCCCAAAGGTGGAAAGAAGTATTGCTGAATTCATGCGTGATTTGTGTATTTTTAAAAAAATCGATAAAAAGCCAAAGGTATGACAGCCCTTTAACTGGACGATAGACAAAGTGTAGGTCCTGTCTGCAGGCTTTGCCCAGCTACAACCACCAAAAAATTAAGGCATTTACTGTGATAAGCAGCTAGGTTTTTTTAAGCGTACACAACCGGCCCCCTGCTACTCCACCACAGTCTGCCTGCTACAATTCACTACTCATGAATTTATAACAAGGGACTTCAATATGGCTACCGTCACCACTTCCAGCGGCTTGCAATACGATGACATCACCGTCGGTTCAGGCGAAGAAGCAAAAACCGGCAAACCTGTCTCGGTGCATTACACCGGCTGGCTACAAAACCCGGATGGCAGCGCCGGCACCAAGTTTGACTCTAGCAAGGACCGCAATACCCCTTTCCAGTTTCCTTTGGGTGCAGGCAACGTCATCAAGGGCTGGGACGAAGGCGTGTCCGGCATGAAGGTTGGCGGTGTGCGCAAGTTGATCATCCCCGCTGAGCTCGGCTACGGTGCCCGCGGTGCAGGCGGCGTAATTCCTCCTAACGCGACACTGATTTTTGAGGTCGAACTGCTTGGCGTCTGATTTTTTCCCGCATCATCTTTGTCTTAGTAGCGGCCAGCGTTATCGACAGTACCTTCTGAAGTAACGTTGGCCCACTGCTTTTTGTTACATCTGACCTTCAGTCGCCGCATAGCTATGCTTGGCTACAGAAAACCACCTTTGCGATGGATAGGCCCGCTACCCATCAGTACCCCTGTTTTCAACGCCCTACCTTTCGCTCTTCACTCTCACACTGCAAAATTACGGGCATTTGCTTATGCGTAATCTGTCTAAGCTTGGTTTGTGATGGAAGGTTGATTTGGCTTAAAATATGAGCCTCTTTACATGGTGATTTTGGCACTGCAATGAAGCTTTTTGGCTTCTTCCAGCGTACCGGTTCATCGCATCAAAAGTATATTTATAAATAGGATTGTTATGACCCACGTGGTGACCGAATCTTGCATCCGCTGCCGCTATACGGATTGCGTAGATGTATGCCCGGTAGATTGCTTTCGTGAAGGCCCCAATTTTCTGACCATCGATCCGGATGAATGTATTGACTGCGCCGTGTGCGTGGCCGAATGTCCGGTCAATGCCATCTATGCCGAAGAAGATGTCCCTGCCGATCAGCAGGAATTTATCAAGTTGAACGTCGAGCTGGCACGCAACTGGCCATCCATCACCAAAACCAAGGCCGCTCTGCCTGACGCGGATGAATGGAAGGATGTCGAAGCCAAGATGGAATACCTGGAACGATAGAGCCGGCGCTTTTTCGGAACTCAATCCAGGCAAGGGCCCCACTCACCTATTTCTCAAGATCAGCGCGGCAAGCGCAGCCTCCTGCAACTGTTGGTAACGCCAAGAGACTCCCAGGCAATACAAGGATGCGCCGCTTCAGGCCATTTCCGCGCCAGCGCTTGCATATTTAATTTACTCATCAGGAATGTGATAGTCGTATGAATATCAGCGTGGAAGCATTCAAATTTGCCCCTGACAC
>JBBSSV010000107.1:0-6512 GCA_038241705.1 Burkholderiales bacterium
ACGTCTGTTCCTGACCGAGGGCATCAGTGCAGAGCGGCTGGTCGCCATTGGCCACGGCTCAAACTTGGCATTGGAAAACAACGACACCTTGCAAGGTCGCCAGCGGAACCGGCGTGTGCAGGTCGTGATCCTGTCAGGATTGCCGGAAGAAAGGAGGGAAATACCTCTGGAGCGCGCCGACCCGGCAACAACCAAGTTCCCCGAGATTGCTTCAAAAAATTGAATTGCTTCCTCGCGGGAAAAGGTATCGTAGAAGTGCCAATCGTGATGGCCGCGATGCAAACGTTGCAAGAAAGCATGCACGCTTTCCCAGTCGCCTCAGCAGCCGCCGACAATAAATTTTCGCCCCACATCCGTCGGCTCAATCATGCCGTCCGGTGCACGCACCACCAAGCCTTTAGCGATGATGCTGTCAATGATTTTGTCAGGGATATCCTCATCTTCGGCCTCCACCCTCGAAGCACGTACCCAGTCAGTGGCAGAGGCGCGCATCCAGTCGAGTTCTTCCTGTGTGGGTTTATTGGTGTTTTCCATAAGAGCTCCATGCAATGCTGTTTTCAAGCAGGTAAGTATCTAACCTTAATGTATCGCGCTTGTATACAACAGGCTAGGCAGGTTGTCAGAAATTAACTGTGAGGCGGCACAAGAGAGGCTAGCTTGGCCATGCTAGGATGAATCGCGGCAAAAGGATTGACTGCAATCAAGTCACCATTGCGCGCGCGCGAGTGCGAACCTGCCACTTGAGCCGAAACAACCAGTGCTATAAAAGAATAAAAGCCATGGCGAGTCAACTATTGGTCGCGAAAGGAAGCCTGTGCTGCAACTGAGACAACTCTTTCCTTTTTTGCAGTGGCGGCGGCCCAGCACGGCTTCATTTGCCAAGGATGCATGGGCTGGGATCAGCGTAGGCCTAGTGTTGGTGCCACAAGCCATCGCCTATGCCACCCTAGCAGGAATGCCGCCTGCGACTGGCCTATATGCGGCCTTGTTGCCAAGTGTTATCGGCGTATTATGGGGCTCCTCGGCCTTGCTGGCGGTGGGGCCGGTGGCGCTGACCAGTTTGCTGGTATTTGGCTCGCTCGCACCCATGGCTACCGAGAACTCGGGCGAATGGGTGCAACTGGCAATCTGGCTGGCGCTGTATTCAGGCTTGATTCAGTTGCTGCTAGGCGTGTTTCGACTAGGAAAAATCAGTAACCTAGTGTCCCAACCAGTGGTGACCGGTTTCATTAACGCGGCGGCACTGATCGTCATCTTTTCTCAACTTCCGGTGCTATTGGGTTTGTCGGGTTTGGGGCTGCAGGAACTGGGGGCGGCTTGGCAGACATGGCAGGAAAATCCGCAACCCATTCTTCTGAGCAGCGCGTTTGGCGGCGTTACTTTGGTGGTATTGCTGCTGCTGAAACGTTTTTTCCCTGCCTTTCCCGGCATTCTGCTGCTGACTGTACTGGCCATCGTTTTGAGCTGGCAGATGGATTTTGCTGGTCATGGCGGCGCGGTAATCGGCGCGATTCCTTCGGGTTTGCCGGGATTGTCCATGCCGCCACCGATTTCCCTGTCCGCGCATCGCGAACTCTGGCCGGCGGCACTGATCCTTGCCCTGATCAGTTTTACTGAAGCTATGTCCAGTTGTCGAGTGCTGGCCCGCGTCAAGCAGGAACGCTGGGACGAAAACCAAGAGCTGATCGGGCAGGGCCTAGCCAAGATCGCCAGCGGCTTTTCCGGATCCTTTGCAGTCAGCGGCTCGTTTTCGCGCTCTGCACTGAATCTGTATGCCGGCGCCACCAGCGCTTGGTCAACTTTGTTTTCAGTCGCCTGCGTGCTACTGAGCCTGCTCTTCCTGACGGAGGTGCTGCAGTATCTGCCCAAGGCCGTGCTGGCGGCGATGATCATCGTGCCGGTATTAGGTCTGTTTGACCTGGCAAGATTTCGGCGCTGCTTCACGATTTCCCGCGATGACGGTGCGGTGGCTTTGATTACCTTCCTAGTAACGGTCATTTCCATGCCACGCATGCATTGGGGTGTGTTCGCCGGCATTGGCCTGACCATGGCTTCTTATCTGTACCGGCGTACGCGACCGCGCATCATCGAAGTCAGCTTGCATCCTGATGGCACCATGCGCGATCGTGGTAGGTTTGATTTGCCGCCGCTTGCTCCGGATGTTCTGGCCGTGCGCATGGACGACGCCCTAAATTTTTTGACTGGCACTACGTTGGAGCGTTTTGTCACTGGACGCTGTTCGCTCAATCCTCACATTAGGCGTGTACTGATCTGTGCCGGTCCGATCAATGATATTGATGCGACCGGGATTGAAACCCTTGAGTCCCTCAAGGCTGCGCTCGACAATATGGGCTTAGAACTGTATTTTTCCGCCATCAAAAAACAGGTCTGGGATGTGCTGGATCGCGCAGGGCTGCTGGCCGAAATGCCTTCTGAACATATTTTCGATACGGACTCCCAAGCCGCCGAACATTTGATGCGCCGACCTAAGCAGCCAGTTCTACATTCTTGACAGAGCTAATTTGTAGGAATTTTCCTATTTTAGTGGTCATTACCTTTAGTCCCGTTTTCTTTCTGTAGAATTTGTCGACTTCCTGCCGGGAATATCCCGTGTCCTGCAGGTTGCCCTGGTTGCCAGTCAATGCCTCATGCATTCCAACGGCAAGCTTTTTCGAGTCGTGTCCTTTTCTGACCGAAATCATTCCGAGGTGGCAGTGTCTTTCTGATTTGCCGTTTCTTGTAGCCCTCGGAACTTTGGTTTTGGCTGACTGCATCGTAGGTGCCCAGCAAAATGCCAGTTCCTGATTTCAATGTTCTGTTCGTCTGCATCGGCAATTCAGCGCGTAGCCTGTTGGCCGAAGCTCTGATGACTACCATGAGCAAAGGCCGTTTCAAAGGCCATAGCGCGGGGCTGCATCCCGGTGGCCTGATTAATCCGTTTACCGTGGAGCTAATTGCCGAGTTCGACTATCCCTTGCATGAACTGCGCAGCAAGCGCTGGACCGAGTTCACTCTGTCAGGTGCGATCACGCTGGACTATGTGATAGAAATTTGCTGTGACCGCAACAATCAACCTCTACCTAAACTATCGTGGCCAGGCACTCCGCTCATCACTGCGTGGTGCGTGGAAGACCCGACAGTAGTAACGGGGAGTATAGAAAACAAGCGTGCCGTGTTTCGGCGGGTGTTCGGACAAATCGAATCTCGTATTGCCTTGTTCCTGGATCTGCCGCACACCACAGCTTCACGTGCAGTTCTGGAGCAGGACCTCGAAGAGTTGGAGCATCAGTTGGCATTGTCGCAGGCAGGCTAGAGACGTTTGACTGAGATGTTTGCATAAACTCACAGCAGCAGTTTTACTACACAGTGGAGTGCAAACGGGAAGAAATACCGTAAGACGAAAATCAGCTCTGGCCGATGCTCTTTATCCGAGGATCAGGCCGCGAGCAGACGGGCGCGTGCTCGAGTGGCCACTAGGCCCATAAAGGTTGTCACCTTTGTCATCACTTGGCTGCAAGGCATTCAGCCTTAATTGATTGTTTCCCAAGTGGGTGTTGATCAGCAGGCCGTTGGTACGGTTCACTTCCTGAGCGTCACGCATGATGCCCAGGAGTATCTGCCATTTGCTGGCGAGGGCGGAATCACCCTTGGTTTCTATCCAATATTGCATGCCGGATTCGGTAGCTAGGTAGCCGGTTGCTGCGAGTGCCTCATGGCGGCTTCCAGCGAGGTGCGATAGCTGCGCAACCAAGTGCGATTTTTTTTCAGTCAAGGATTCCAGTTCATGAATATTGGCATCGATTAGCTTCGATTGTTCCTGCCGCAACAACACTAGAAAATCGTATGCAGACTGAACCTCTTCTTCCAGAAAGCAAGCGGGTGCAGAGATGCTACTTTCTGCAGAAGACATATCAGGATTTGCGTGCATGGATCAGTTCTCTGACTGAGTCGATCAAGCCGTCGGCAATTTTTTCAGCATTGATCTGAAAACGACCTTCGGCAATGGCTGCCTTTATCTCTTCGACTTTGCCAGAATCGAAAGCTCCTTGTGCAGCTAGAGTGCTGGACAGAGTCTTCAGTTGTGGAGAAATGCTGACACTGTCGGTAGCAACGGATGAAGGGGCGGCTGCTGCGCTCTCCACAACCTTGCTGGGGCGGACTGACACTGGAGAAGTTGCCATACCTACAGGTTTTTTCATCGAGTCATCAATTTTCACAGCCATGTCCTTGAAGGTTTGCAGGCACGTAGCCTAGTAAGTACCTCTTTATCGTCAGTCCCATTCTAAACTTTAATGTGTTTTCAGCGCACGCCATTTCATTGCATGCAGCGAAACGCAATTGGGTAACTGGCATTTTCAAAAAACCACTTCGACGACGCCGCCCGCTTGTGCTAAGCCGCTAACGACCTGACCGGAAGCCGTGCGTGCGCGCACGGTTTGGCCGGCATTGCCATGGGATAAAGCCCTAGCTTCGGTGGCAATGCTGAAACCTGTACCGCGCGCAATGATCTTTACAGTCTGGCCTTGCTGCACCGCTCTTGGACTGCGCAGAAAAGAAGCGCGTACCGGCATGCCCACTTGCAACGTCCTGGTCACGGTGCGTCCGATAGCATCGACAGGATTCGTCAAGGTGCCCATGGGAAGCTCGGTAAGGTCGCCACGCAGGATTACCAGATCTTGTGCGGCGATGACTTGGCCGTTGGAAAGGGTGTGGGCAGGGGTGATGTAGTTATCAATGATCTGCACCGTGGCGGTTATGTAGATCGTCCATGCCGTCGGTACCGTACAGCGCACACCAATTGCGGTCCTGCCTCACAAACGCCCATTTGGCGGCAGGAAAGTTTCGGGAGCTACGCAGGCTGGTAAATTCAATCGAGCATCAGGATCTGATACGGAAATTTTGATGTCCCCGATAAGCCGGTTGTTTGCCTATCCAGAAATTCCTTGACTGCTTGCTTCAATTGAGCGCCATTCTGACGTTCTGCATGGCCATTGTTGGCGGCACCTGCAGGCACTGACGTTAGCGTCACCGCTACCACCAAAGTAACACAGCACGTCAAAAGCAGGACACGGCGCAAGGTTGTTTCCATAAGTGATTAATACGTTCAGAAATCGATGACGCAGAAGTGCAAAAGCTTGCCCGTTCAGGCGGGCGCATAGCAAAGTAGCCCCATGTTAAAGGGATGATGTTTCTAGCGTGCAAAGAAAAGGCAGAGGTTTATGATGCTTTTCGAATGATGGTGAGCCCGCACAAGCTTCTATGATTCCCCTAAATACATTTCCTCTTGGAAATAGAATTGGGGATCGCCATGATTAACAAGCTGGATCAAGCCTTGCAATTTCACCAATCGGCGCTTGCTGTACGCGGCCAGCGCCAGCAATTGCTGGCTTTGAATATTGCCAATGCCGACACGCCCCATTTCAAGGCGCGTGATGTCGATTTCGGCAAGGCCATGGGTGCTGCATTGACTGGTAATAAAGCAGAGCCGTCGTCCAATCTCGTGAAAACCTCCAGCAAGCATCTTGAAGCGCTGCCCAGCGCAGCACCTGCTAAGCAAGGTCCCGGCGGCATCCCTTTGCAATACCGCACCATTGCTCAAGGCAATATCGATGGCAATACCGTTGACATGGATGTCGAGCGCAACCAGTTTGCCGACAACGCCATCCGCTACGAAGCCAGCCTGACCCTGATCAACGGTCAGATCCGTAACCTGCTGGCAGCCATTCAGGGCTGAGTCGGCACGCTATCAAAAGGTACTCCATGTCGCTATTCAATATCTTTAATGTAGCCGGTTCGGCCATGAGCGCGCAGGCGCAACGGTTGAACGTGGTGTCCAGCAACATTGCCAACGCCGACAGCAGCACCAGCGCGACTGGTGAAACCTATCGGGCCAAGCAAGTGGTGTTTTCTGCCGTCCCGGTGGATGCTGCCAAGACGCCTGGGGTCAAGGTAGACCGCATCGTCGAGGATCAATCACCTCTCCGGAAGATATATGACCCTAAGCGCCCGGATGCGGATGAGAACGGCTATGTGACGCTGCCCAACGTGAACGTCATCGAGGAAATGGTCAACATGATGTCGGCCACACGCTCTTACCAGACCAATATCGAAACCATGAACTCGGCCAAGACCCTGCTTTTGAAAACGCTCTCCATTGGGCAATAAGGAAACTATCCATGACTGCCATTTCCCCCACGGGCGTGTCGCAAGGCATGCTCGACGCCATGAATCCAGCCAAGCCCAACGCCGCGCAAGGCGCAGCTGAAGCCCAAGATCGTTTCATGAAGCTGTTGGTGACTCAGATGCAAAACTAGGATCCGCTGAATCCGCTCGACAACGCCCAGGTTACGAGTCAGTTAGCGCAGCTCTCTACGGTCACAGGCATCGACAAGCTCAACGAAACCGTACAAACCCTGATGAGCAACTACAAGTCCAGTCAGACACTGACTGCTGCCAGCATGATCGGGCGCGGGGTATTCGTGCCCGGTGCAGAAATGGGGCTGGAAGAAGGC
>JBBSSV010000108.1:0-6411 GCA_038241705.1 Burkholderiales bacterium
CGTCACTGCCCTTGAGCGTCAGATGCGCGAACGCCAAACATTGTTGCTGCAACAGAGCACCTTGACGCAGCGCTTGCAGCAACAGCGTACCGAGGTGGCTGCCAGCGAACTAGATCTGGAGCATTTCCGGGAAACGCATCAACCGGTCACGCACGAAGCGGTGCAAGAAGCGCGGCAACAGCGCGACGCCCTGTGGCAAGCCTTGCGCACCGTCGAGGCCCCAATGGCAACGGGGGGAGGCCCCTTTGAAGACAGCCTGGTGCGGGCAGACTACCTCGCAGATGCACGTTTACGCGACGCAGAGGCTGCAGCTGGACTGCAGACGCGCTCCCAAACTCTGGCCAGAGCGCGTCTGTCGGTACAGACCCTCGAAGTCGAGTACGCAACGCTGGCACACGAACTGACACAGAAGGAAGACGACTGGCAGCAGCAAGCCCAGAAGCTCGGGCTGGCCGGGATGCTTCTGGAAAACATGCCTGTATGGATCGCACAACGGCAAGAGGTACTGACGCGCGCGCACGCGCGTGAAGAAGCCCAGACCGAGCTGGACTATCTGCAACACAACGTGGGCCTGAGCCGACAACAATTGGTGCAAGCCTTGCAGGAAACCAGTCAGACCTGCTCTGCAGGAGCGAGTCTGACCGCTCTGTCGGCCCAGACTTTGGCGTACATGCAAAGCACGGAAAAAATTCTGGTTCAGCGCGAAACATACCAATTGCAGTGCCAGGAAGCCCAGGCCCTGCTTGCTGCTTTGCAGCAGACTACCCATGAAGCCCGTGCCGCACTCACCAACTGGCAGCAGGACTGGCAGGGCGCCTTATTGCGGGCCAGCTTGGAGACTGGTAGCGACCTGGGAACCGTGGAAGGCGCGCTCGAGCTGGCGGAAGAAGTGGAGGCCAAGCTCGCGAAAATCCGACAGATCCGCTTGGAGCGCATCGCCGTCATGCAGAAAGATTTGGAAGCGTTTGCCCAACAGGCAGGCTTGCTGGCGCGGCAGGTCGCACCTACCTTCGAAGTCCAGCCTGCCGAGCATATCGCTCGCGCATTAATGCTGCGTCTAACACAGGCGCTCAATGGTCAGCAGGAGCATCAGCGTTGCCAGCAAGCCATGACTGTTGTCGGCCAGCAGGTGCGTGAGGCAATGACCCAAATCGAGCAAACCGAAGTGGGGTTGCAACCCTTGATGGAAAGGGCACAGCTTCGAGATCTGGAGGCACTGGAACAAGCCATTGTGCGCTCTGACCAGAAACGTAAGTTGGAAGTGGAGTTGAGCAAAGCTCGAAGCGCTTTCCTGGAAAGTGGCGATGGCTTCGCGCGCGATCAGATCGAATCTGAAGTGGATGCAGCGGATCTCGACCAGGTTCAGGCCGAGTTGGCTCAGCTGGAACACGCCTTGTCCGGCAGTATCGAGCAGTTGTCAGCGCTGGCGGCCGAACGCGCCCGCGCGCAGCAGGAGCGTGACCGCATCGGTGGTTCAGATGCGGCTGCTCGAGCCGAATCCAAGCGTCAGGAAGCCGCGGCGCAGATGGCGGACGCGGCTGAGCGGTACATACGCGTTTATACAGCTGCACGTCTGTTGCGCTGGTCGATTGATCGCTATCGGGATGAAAAGCAGGGGCCGATGCTGACCCGGGCCAGCACCATTTTCAGTCAGTTGACCCAAGGCGGGTTTCAACGACTGGTGGTGGACTTCGAGCGCGATCCACCCATGCTCCGGGGACAGCGCGCCAACGATGAGTTTGTGGCGATCACTGGCATGAGTGATGGCACACGCGATCAGCTCTATCTAGCGCTGCGCCTGGCTGCGCTGGAACTGCATCTGGAGCAGGCCAGGCCCTTGCCCTTTATTGCGGATGATTTGTTCATCAACTATGACGACGGGCGCTGCCTTGCCGGACTGGAAGCCTTAGCGCATCTTTCCCGTCGTACTCAGGTGATTTTTCTGAGTCACCATGATCATCTGGTACCGCTGGTGCAGCAGGTGCTGGGGCAGAACGTGAATGTGGTGTACTTGGACGACACTAAAGCGCAGCTGAAAAAACGGGCGTGATCGCCAAATTCGGCCACGGCGCAGCCCCGGCAGATGCACCTACCTTGCCAACCAAGAAGGGCAGCAGCACGCTGTATCTAACTTTGTGATTGAGCGCTTTAGAGAAGTTCTTTTTTGCCCGTCGATCGGCCATCAAACAGCTGGCGCAGTTTGCGCGCCAGGTCTTCACGACGATAAGGTTTGCTGATCAACTCCACGCCCGGGTTCAATCGACCGCCATGGACAATGGCGTTTTGGGTATAGCCGGATGTGAACAGCACCAGCATTTCCGGGCACAGGCCCTTTGCTTGCTCAGCCAAGTCGCGGCTGCGCAAGGGTCCGGGCATGACCACATCGGTAAACAGCAGATCCACTACCACGCCGCTTTGCAGGATGGACCAGGCTTTTTGCGCATCCGACGCCTTGAGCACGGTATAGCCCAAACTGGTCAGTAGATCCACCACCGCAGCCTGAACGTCAAGATCATCCTCGACTACAAGGATGGTTTCCGTACCTTTCTGTCCCAAACTGGAGACGGTGCGCGCATCGATGTCTTCGATCTGATGACTGCGCGGCAGATAGATCCTGATGGTGGTGCCGTTACCGGGTTCGCTGTAGAGTTTTATGTGGCCCTCACTCTGCTTGACGAAGCCATAGGCCATGGACAGTCCTAGGCCAGTGCCTTCGCCTTCGCCTTTGGTGGTGAAGAAGGGTTCGAACGCCTGCTCTATGACGTTTTCACTCATGCCGCAACCAGTGTCGGAAATGGCCAGCAGCACGTATTGCCCGGGTGTCACATCGCCATGCTTGCTGACGTACAGATCATCCAGTAGGGCATTGCCTGCTTCCAGGGTCAGTTTGCCGGACTCGCCCATGGCGTCGCGCGCATTCAGCGCAAGATTGAGAATGACATTTTCAAGCTGATTACAGTCAACGATGGTGTTCCACAAGCCGCCGCTGACCACGGTTTCAATCTCGATGGAGGCACCCAAGGCGCGTCGCAGCAGGTCGTCCAGCTCACGCAGGATTCGTCCAAGATTGACCGTGGTCGGTTTGAGAGGTTGGCGCCGGGCAAAGGCCAGCAGGTGGGCGGCGAGCTTGGCACCACGGGTCACCGCTCCCTGCATGTTGTCAATACGCTTGGACGCCGCAGGATTGTCGCGCACCTGAAGGTTGAGTAACTCCAGATTGCTGCCCATGATCTGCAAGATGTTGTTGAAGTCATGCGCCACACCGCCGGTCAATTTGCCGATAGCTTCCAGCTTTTGGGAATGGTGCAGGGCGGTTTCGGCTTCACGCAGGGCGGTAGTGCGTTCGGCCACCAGTTCCTCCAACTGGGTCTGATAACGCTCCAGGACATCTTGGTTGAGCTTTTGCTGGGTAACGTCGTTACCCTGGCAAAAGATGCCAGAAACTGTTCCATCAGGCTCGATTATCGGCTGGTAGATAAAATCCAGATAGCTTATTTCAAGCGCGGCATCTCGCGTTTGTTGCAACCGCATGGGCAGCGCCTGCCCAATAAAAGGCTTACGCGTGACATGTACTTCGTTGAGGAGGCCGTGAATGCCTTGATCCAGAAGCTCAGGAAAGGCATCACTCGCCGTTTTGCCCAGTAACTCGCGTTCGCCTACTAATTTTTGGAAAGCCTGATTGACCAGGATGAACGTATGTTCCGGACCACTGGTGACAAACATAAAGCCAGGCGCCTGATCAAAAAGGTTCAGCAGCCGTTGTCGCTGGTTTTCGATCATCAGGGTGACGGCATCACGCTCGGCGCGCTCCTGTTCCAGGAGGCGGTATTTTTCTGATACATCGCGCAATACCAGCAAGGCGCCGATAAAGCCGCTGCTATCGTCTTTTACAGCGGAAAGGACAATGTCTAGAAATTTTTCACTGTGATCGTCCGCGTGCGCGATATAGCGCATCTCTAGGCGGGAAGACTCTTGGCCTACGCGCAAGCGTTGTAAATGTTCGCTGATCGCCGGCGACCACCAAGGAAGTTGCGTCACTGGCATGGCATAAGCGCTGGCTGCGCTCAAACCGGACAGATGCGCGGCGCCCGCATTCCAGTGCAGTACCCTCAGGTCGGCATCCAGCCCGACCATAGCATCGGTGGCCTGGGTCAGATAGCTCGCCAGATAATGCTCCGATAGCACCAGACGTCGGTAATCAACGCTATCAATGACCTTGCGTGACGCAATCTGGACATTGGCGCGGTCAAGGGTAGTGCGCAAACGCTTGCGCCTTAGGCTCGCATGAGCCGCCTGATTGATCTGGCTGACCAAGGTCGGATCGTTCGAGGCGGCCAGCGACCAGTGAGCACCTATCATGGGCGCACGGCTGAGTTCGCTGTGGAAGGCATCTAGCGAGGCGGCATCGCGCACAAACATGAAGCTGCACAGTGGCCAGTGCGCTCGAATGTCACGCGCCAGCGACAGAGAAGGCGGCAAATCGGGCGCAAATAGCACTACTGAAGGCTCGTCATGCTGTGCCAACTGCGCTTGCAACGAAACACAGGCCGCTGTCAGGGACAGAATATGAACGTCCAGGCCGGCGGCACTGGCAGCATCGGCAATCGTGCCTGAAAAGTGAGGAAGACTGGACCAGCTCTGCTCAGCAAGTGGTTCGGCTACTTGACAGACGATCAACAGAATTTTTTGGTCCACAACCACTTCCTTTTAAAGTAAGGGCAGTCCCAACAGGGCACGCCCGGTCCAGATCTTGAGCAGGTCGGTCGTGGGCGACATGATATGACTGGCACGGGCGTCGCGCAGCATCTGCGCCACCCGGCTGCTTTCCTGATAGGCGCTGCCGCCGCAGATCGTCATGGCTTCGTTGGCAACATAGACTGCGGTATCGCCGGCATCTGCCTTGCTCGCCAGGATGAACTGCAGAGCGTCAGGATGGCCCAGATCGCCGCGCTTGGCTGCCTCGCGGATCAGTCCACGGCTTTTTTCAACGGCCATCCACATTTCGGCAAAGCGTACCTGCAGAGATTCATGGTCGCGCAACGACTGTCCCGAATGGGTATAACGTCGGCTACGCAACTGGGCAGCCGCCACGTCCAAGGCTGACTGGGCAACCCCAAGATAGGTTCCCGCCATCGCCATCAGGAAGTAGGGGGCGACCACTTCGAACACGTACCAAACCTGATCCCCCTCTTCTCCCAGCAAGTTTTCCTTGGGGACCAAGGTGCTTTCCAGCTTCAACCCGCGCGAAGAGTTGCCACGCATGCCAAAACCCTTCCAGGCTGCTTGCCAGCTCATGTTGGGCAGATCCTTGTCAACGATCAAGCAACTGAAATCGCCTTGCTCCGAGCCTTCTTCGCTGGCCTGGGTCGATACGACATAAGAATCGGCGTGACCGCCATTGGTGATGAATTGTTTGGTCCCGTTCACCCGATAGTGGTCATCTTCTGCGCTCAGGCGAGTTTCCGGCAGATAGAAGTGCGCACCCGTGCCGGCTTCGGCCAATGCCAGCGAGGTAATGTGCTGGCCCGCAGCGATCGGGCGCAAGTAATGGGTCTTCTGATAGTCGGTTGCCTTGGCGGCAATTACGGCCGTGCCCACGCAATGCATGCCGAAGCACAGGGCAGAAGACGGGCAAGTCTTGCCGATGATCTCAGTCAGCAGGCTCAAGGCCAGCAAGCCTTGTCCATGTCCACCCAGTTTTTCCGGTACTTGTAAACCCATCAAACCTGCTTGAGCAAAGGCCTTCATCGAATGGGCTGGCCAGAGACAGTCCCTGTCGACTGTTTCGGCGTGGGCAGCGACCTCGCCCCGCACCACTTCTTCAGTCGTGGCCTTGAGATTCAAAAGACTCGAAGACAGAAAGTTTTCCATGAAGGTTCCAGAATGAAAAAACATCGACAACCAGCTGAGCGGTTGTTGATTGGAATGTAGGTAGTGAACGACTAATGCCGTTGAGCAAATCATGTGCCCGAGATGCGCTGAAGTGTGCAGAGAAACAAACTGCCGCATTATAAATTACCTGCAGCCAACATGATGAATGCATTCCTTGCTCAAGCACGTTTTGCAGTGAACGTGGTTTTATGCCGGCTATCTTCTGCTGGTGCTAGCGCGTTAGAATTCCCGGGCTGTCACGCTGATGTTGGCGCTGTTCAATGATGGGCAACCAGTGACCGCGTGGTGGGATGAATTCGTTGACAGAAAAGGCAAGGTAGCCATGGCAAAGAAACAAACTGGAAAACCTCGTGCGACCGTGCCGCGCCTTCGGGTGTTGATAGGGGCGATGACATCCATGGGCTCGGGGCGGGCGGATTTGATGGAAGCGATTGAACACACCGGTTCCATTTCGGCGGCGGCCAGAGAAATGAAAATGTCTTACCGCCGTGCCTGGATGCTGGTCGAAGCGACCAATGC
>JBBSSV010000109.1:0-6305 GCA_038241705.1 Burkholderiales bacterium
ACTTGGCCTTCCAGTTGTAATAGGTCGCATCACTGATGCCGTATTTACGACAGATTTCGGCCACCTTCATGCCGGCTTCTGCCTCCTTCAGGACCCCAATAATCTGTACTTCCGTAAATCGGTTTTTCATGCCTACCTCCCTTGGGCAAACTCCATATTAGCGCCGTACTAATTTAGGGGAGCAGGTCACTTAGAGCATAGTTTTCCAAGCGGCAGGAAGCAAGCTCTTATCCCTAGGACCTCAGGGGTTTTTTCCTTCTTATTAATTCATGACGTACAAGGCGTGCCGTCACTGGGGAGTAACCTATCTTCACCATGTGAAGGCACTTACGTCAACACGCATGACCATTCGGTCACGGCGTAAGCAGCTCTTACTCGGCAAGACCTTAGAGGGGTCATCTCTGAAAGCGTAAAATAAAGCGCACTAAGACTGTGTGGGCGATTGTTCATACCAGCCCTTTGAGCGGTTCACCAAGCGAACGACCAAGAGCATCACCGGCACTTCCACAAGGACACCAACAACGGTTGCAAGGGCAGCGCCTGAGTGCAAGCCGAACAGGCTGATGGCGGCCGCCACGGCCAGTTCAAAGAAGTTGGATGCGC
The DNA here is from genome assembly GCA_038241705.1 of Burkholderiales bacterium. GTDB lineage: Bacteria > Pseudomonadota > Gammaproteobacteria > Burkholderiales > Burkholderiaceae_D > JBBSSV01. Next base: position 604 of record JBBSSV010000109.1, read on the forward strand.
CGATCAAAGCCGACGGACATGCGATGTTGTGCTTCTCGCCTACGCGCCGATTCAGCCAGTACGCCAAACCCGAATTGAAGAACACTTGAATCAGGATCGGCACGGCCAGCATAGCGATGACCAGCGGCTGCTTGATGATGGCCTCGCCCTGGAAAGCGAACAGCAGTACCAGGGTCAGCAACAGCGCCCCAATCGACCACGGTCCGATGCGCTCCATTGCCAGGTCGAACACGGCTTGTCCCCGTTTGAGCAAATGTCTGCGTAGCAGTTGGGCTAGGATGACCGGCACAATAATATATAGCCCGACCGAAATCAGCAGCGTCTCCCACGGTACCGTGATCGAAGACATACCCAGCAGCAGCCCAACGATGGGTGCGAAGGCCACGATCATGATGCCGTTGTTCAATGCTACTTGTGACAGCGTGAAATACGGATCTCCATTGGTTAGCCGGCTCCATACGAACACCATCGCCGTGCAAGGTGCGGCGGCCAGCAGTATGAGGCCCGCGATATAGCTATCCAGTTGCTCCACTGGCAGGAACGGTGCGAACACATGTCGGATGAACAGCCAGGCAAGTAAGGCCATCGAGAAGGGCTTGACGGCCCAATTGATGAACAGCGTTACGCCGATGCCACGCCAATGGGTCTTGACCTGTTGCAGCGCGCCGAAGTCGATCTTGACCAACATCGGGACGATCATCACCCAGATCAACAGACCCACCGGCAGATTTACCTTGGCCAGCTCCATGCGTCCGATGGTCTGGAACACGCCAGGCAGACTTTGGCCAAGCGCAATGCCGGCGACAATACACAAGGCCACCCATAACGTTAGGTAACGCTCAAACACGCTCATGGGCGCTTCGGCTGACTTCTTGGCGGCTACTTCACTTTGTGCGCTCACGCTCATTCCTCCCAGTCGGCTTTGCCGAGGTTGGCCAGCTCGCGCTTGATAGCCTTTTGGTCAAGCATCTTGAGCGGCAGATTCGCGAATAAGTGCACGCAGTTCATGATGTGCTGGAATGTCATGTTGGTGGCTGGGCTATAGCGTTTGAGGAGAGATCGCTGGCAGCTTCAATGGCCCGGCCAGCTACTTTGCGCTCTGAATAGCGATCGGTCAGTGTTGCAGCGTGGGGCCGCATTAGCACAGTGAAACGTACCAGTTCTTCCATCACGTCCACGATGCGCTCATAGTAGGGCGATGGCTTCATGCGGTCGTCTTGGTCGAATTCTTGAAATGCTTTGGCAACGCTCGATTGGTTGGGGATGGTGAACATCCGCATCCAGCGACCGAGCAAGCGCAGGGTGTTTACTGCATTGAAGCTCTGTGAGCCGCCCGACACCTGCATGACGGCGAGCGTGCGTCCTTGCGTGGGACGCATCCCGGCTATTTCCAGAGGCAAATGGTCGATCTGTGCTTTCATCAAGCCTGTGATCTGACCATGGCGTTCAGGACTGCACCAAACCTGCCCTTCCGACCAATCCGATAGGACGCGCAGCTCCCGGATGGCAGGATGATCGTCGTTAAATACTTGATCAGGAAACGGCAGATCGGAGGGGTCAAAGATGCGCGTTTCTGCCCCGAAAAACTGCAGCAGCCTAGCCGCCTCCTCTACAGCTAGACGTGAGAACGACCGAGAGCGCAGCGAGCCGTACAAAAGCAGAATACGAACGGGCGGCGTGTCCGGTGCCAGGCCGACCGCTGGCCTCTGGCTAGCGAACGTCTGATCCAAAGCCGGCAGGAAATCAGGGTTTTTGAGGGTGCGGATTCTCATGGCGTGGGCTCCTCAACAACCGGGAAGCCAGATAGCTCGCAGGTCTGGCCGGCACAGCAGTTTTTCGAAAGAAAAGCCACCAACGCCGTGATTGTCGAGAAGTTAGCTTCGTAGATCACGAAACGCCCTTCCTGGCGTGAACTGACCATGTTTGCGTGTGTCAGCTCTTTCAAATGGAATGAGAGCGACGAAGGTGGGATGCCAACCGCCTCGCTGATCTTTCCGGCCGCCAAGCCGGCAGGGCCGACTTGAACCAAGAGGCGAAAGATGGCCAGACGTGAGTCTTGGGCAAGGGCCGCCAAGGCAGCCACAGCATTTAAAGTTTCCATATTTCCACTATAGTAGAAACATGGAGACGGATCAACCTGACCGACGACTATCTGTGGCGAAGAGAAGTTCTGGCCGCTGCGATTGTTGCCAGCGGCTTAGCGTGCATTATTCATCGTATTTTGAGACACCTTAGAAAATTAGGGGTATTCCCGTTCTTATCAATCCATGACGTAGAATGCAGACCGTCACTGGGGAGTAGCCCATCTTCATTCTGTGAAGACGCTTACGTCAACATGCTTGACCATTCGGTCATGGTGTAAGCAGCTCTTAGCTCGGCAAGACCTTTGACTACACCACCCTGGTACAGGCCGGAGGGTGGGGTAGTCATTGCGTCCTTTGTCCGGCCTGGGAGAATGTTATGGAAGCGTTTTTTATCTCTACTGGCATTGTCGCCCTGGCAGAAATCGGCGACAAAACCCAACTTCTGGCCTTTATTCTGGCCGCCAAATTCCGCAAGCCCTGGCCCATTATTTGGGGCATCTTACTGGCCACCTTGGTCAACCATGGCTTGGCCGGCGCTCTCGGTTCCTGGATCACCACCCTTCTCAGCCCAGATACTTTGCGCTGGATATTGGGCGTGTCCTTCATCGTCATGGCTGGCTGGATATTAATCCCCGATAAGTTTGATGAAAAAGATGCCAAGTTCGCAAAGATGGGCGTCTTTGGCACCACGTTGGTGGCCTTCTTTCTGGCGGAGATGGGCGACAAGACTCAGATTGCGACGGTGGCACTCGCCGCGCAGTATCAGGCCTTCTGGTCCGTGGTGGCTGGCACCACCTTGGGCATGATGATTGCCAACGTTCCAGCTGTCTTGCTGGGTGACCGCATTGCTCACCGCATGCCGGTCAAATTGGTGCATAGGATTGCCGCCGGCATTTTTGCAGCGTTGGGGATTGCCACCCTACTTGGTGCAGGAAAAAGCATCGGCTTTTAACTTCCTACGTAATGGGCTGTACCTGACAGAGTCGTGTCTGACTCATGCATAATTCTCTGCCTCGCCGGATTGGCCTTCTCGCCCATCCGGTTTCAGGGCCCTTTCATCCATCAGCCCCTTAATCCTGCCTGCCATCAGCGACAGTTACCCGCCTTGCGGAATCCTGCCGCCTGCGCTTCCGTCTCGGTTTTAAATTCGACGATATTGCGCGCACTGACTTGCCCATAGCTTGGGCAGCCAGCAGGCAGGTGATAAACCTTGCTATTGCGGTTCCCTCGGATGACGCCACTTCCTTCCAGTTTTTGCGACGTGGGCACTGTTTTAGCGGGCAACCAGCTCACCACACCTTCAGCCGAATTCTTATGACCCAGTATCCATTGCCTGGCACCGGCCACAAAGAGATTGGCATGTCCCATGCGCTGTGCAATGCGCTGATCCCGCTCTTTCTCCCAAGCTGAAACAGGGAACTGCTTATGCCAGGCCATCAGTAGCTGCTGTTGCTGACGCGACATGGATAAATCGTAGCGATCATGCATGTAGAAGTAGACCCGTGCGACCTGGCCCTTGATGGCGTCTTTTGGCTCAATCGTGCGTAGCTTGAAGTCAATCTTGACTGGACAGGCCCCATGCTGCGGCGGCGTCGAGGGCAACATCCCAAAGTTGTAGTTAGAACGGTCTGCGTTGACTTCGCCAATGGCCGGTGCAAGGTTATGCAAGTCTGCTTCCATTGCATTAAAAACTGGGTCGGTGCTGTTACAGTTTTTCCGCCCACCGTTTTGCCAGCACTGACGGGCGCGCCCGAAGTTCGAAGCCGGAACAATGTGTTCCCACTCTGTCCGTTCAGCGCGGGTCTGCTGCGCTCGTACCTGGTATACACAGGAGTCGAGATCGACGCGCCCGCCTGAGCGCCCTACCCACTTCCAAGTGCAGCCACAGTAAAAGGTCCCGGCTGAAGTCTGGTCCTGATAGATGAACTGTCGGGCTTCGACTTTGGCCCGCTCAAAGGTTTCAGGCGCGGCGTACAGCTGGGCCGCTTCCAGAAAGGTGAATAGGGAAACGATCTAACGGGAGAAGGAAGGAAGACGCATGGCTGGCAGGATCAAGTTGCTGGTGGGAAAAATAGCTTTTATATACGCCACCTAAATATCATCCCATCGGGTGGTGTAAAGTACCGTTTTCTGTGAGCAAAGTCGAGATGGTTTGTGCCGTAGAATGCTATGACACCTATCTCGAAAACTCAAACGGACTCACCGTTTTCTCCCTACTCGCCTCCAGAAAATCAGACCACCATTGCATCATCAGTCGTCGTTCATCTAGATGCTCCGCCTTATGGATATATGCTGCACGCACAGCCTTCCTTTCCTGGTGGCTCATTTGCCGTTCCACCGCATCCTTCGACCACAACCCCGATTCAATCAGTGCACTACATGCCATGGTCCTGAAGCCGTGGCCGCAAACTTCTGTTTTAGAGTCATAGCCCATGGTGCGTAGCGCCTTGTTGACCGTGTTTTCACTCATGGCCCGTTTAGGGCTGTGATCACCAGTAAAAATTAGGTCATGACTACCGGTCCATTGATAAATGCGTCTCAATACGGATATGGCCTGTGTGCTTAAAGGCACTAGGTGAGGAGTACGCATTTTTGCACCACGGTGAGAAAATTTCATGCCGTCTATGGCCTCTCGTTCGGCAGGGATCGTCCAGATAGCCCGATTAAAGTCGATTTAGTTCCAGCGGCCAAAGCGTAGCTCGCTGGAGCGTATAAATATAAGCAGGGATAACTCCACAGCTAGCTGTGTCAACGGACGGCCCTTGTAGCTAGCAATACGATTCAGTAGCTCAGGGAGGCGCTCAAAATCCAGAGCAGGGCGGTGTTTGGCTTTGCGCGTGGGTACAGTCCCTGCAAGGTCCTGTGCCGGGTTGTAGTCGATCAGCCCGCTTTGAATGGCATAGCGCATGATGGATGTAACGCGTTGCTGGAGCCGTGAAGCTACTTCTAAGCGGCCGAAGTCAGCCACCACTCGGATCGGCGCTAAGAGATCGCGCGTGTTCAAGTCTCTGATGTTGGCATTACCGATGGCGGGAAAGATATCCGAAGCCAAGGTCTGTAAGATTCTAGCGCGATGTGCGTCTGACCATTTTTTATTGTTGGCATGCCAAGCTCGGGCCACGTCTTCAAACGAAGTGCCGTTACGCTCTTCGAATTGATCTTGTTTCTTCTGTTCGCTGGGGTCTACGCCTGTGACTATCAGCCGCTTGGCTTGAGCTCGTTTTTCCCGTGCCGCAGCTAGAGTAGTCATGGGGTAAACGCCGAGCGCCAAGGTCTTCTGTTTACCGCCAAAGCGATAACTCAACCGCCAATATTTGGAGCCGTTTGAATGCACAAGCAGATGCATCCCCTCTCCATCCGTTAATTTGTATTGTTTGACTGTCGGTTTGGCAGTCCTGATCTGCACGTCATTCAAGGCCATAGAGCGGAGCGATTGTTGGTATAAGGGCGGTCGAACCAGCTTATACCAACACTTATACCAACACTTATACCAACGGCAAGCACTTGATGCCGATTGAACTCAATTGACTTAGGTGGACTGGAAATGCGCTGAAACCTAAGTAGACACTAGGTTTTAGACAAAAAAATAGACGTCGGTTGACGTCTATTGAAGTGCTG
>JBBSSV010000110.1:0-6301 GCA_038241705.1 Burkholderiales bacterium
ATCGCTGCCCAGCTTGCTTGGCCGGCGCTAAACTTTGACATTCCGTGGCTGACCTACAGCCGCTTACGCCCCTTGCATACCAATGCGGTGATTTTTGCATTTGGCAGCAGTGGCTTGTTCGCTACCTCTTACTACGTGGTGCAACGCACTTCGCAAGTCCGTCTGTTCTCCGATAAAATGGCCGCCTTCACCTTCTGGGGTTGGCAAGCGGTCATCGTCGCTGCGGTCATCACCCTGCCCATGGGCATCACCACCAGCAAGGAATACGCCGAGCTAGAGTGGCCGATCGACATCCTGATCACCTTGGTCTGGGTGGCCTATGCCATCGTGTTCTTCGGCACGCTGATCAAGCGTAAAGTGCCCCACATCTACGTGGCCAACTGGTTCTTTGGCGGCTATATCCTGGCCATCGCCCTGTTGCACATTGTCAACAGCGCAGCCGTTCCCGTTTCCCTGACCAAATCTTATTCGGCTTACGCTGGTGTGCAAGACGCGATGGTTCAATGGTGGTACGGCCATAACGCCGTCGGCTTCCTGCTAACTGCTGGCTTTTTGGGCATGATGTATTACTTCATTCCCAAGCAGGCTGATCGTCCGGTGTATTCCTATCGGCTGTCCATCGTCCACTTCTGGGCACTGATCTTTACCTATATGTGGGCAGGTCCGCACCATCTGCACTACACCGCTTTGCCTGACTGGACCCAGTCCGTTGGCATGGTGTTCTCGCTGATCCTGCTGGCGCCAAGCTGGGGTGGAATGCTCAACGGCATGCTTACGCTGTCAGGCGCTTGGTACAAGTTGCGCACCGATCCGATCCTGAAATTCCTGGTCGTGTCGCTGTCCTTCTACGCCATCGCAACCTTTGAAGGCCCAATGATGGCCATCAAGACCGTGAACGCACTGTCGCACTACACCGACTGGACCATTGGTCACGTCCATGCAGGTGCGCTGGGCTGGGTGGGCTTCATCACGATGGGCTCGCTCTACTATCTGATACCGCGTTTGGTTGGCAAGAAAGAAATGTGGAGTGTTCAGCTGATCGAGCTGCACTTCTGGGTAGCTACTCTGGGCGTGGTGCTGTACATCGCCTCAATGTGGATTGCCGGCGTGATGCAAGGCTTGATGTGGCGCGCTGTCAATGCAGATGGCACGCTGACTTACACCTTCGTCGAGTCGGTCAAAGCGACCTATCCGTACTACGTGATTCGTTTTGTCGGTGGCGCACTGTATCTGTCGGGCATGATTTTGATGGCGTACAACACACTGATGACCATGCGCAACAGCAAGCCAGTTGACGCACGTATTCCGGCAATCAGCACGGCCCAGGCGTGAGATCAAGGAGCATTTAAATGAAGTTTACACATGAGACGATCGAAAAAAGCCCCTGGCTTTTGATCGCGCTGGTGACGGCCACTGTCAGTATTGGCGGGCTGGCAGAAATCGTGCCGCTGTTTTTCCAGAAATCCACGACCGAGCCAGTGGAAGGGCTGAAGCCTTATTCAGCCCTGCGTCTGGCCGGGCGAGACGTGTATGTGCGCGAAGGCTGCTACAACTGCCACTCGCAAATGATTCGCCCTTTTCGTGCCGAGACCGAGCGCTATGGTCACTACTCTGTAGCAGGCGAGTTTGTGTACGACCGTCCGTTTCAGTGGGGTTCGAAGCGCACCGGGCCGGACTTGGCTCGCGTGGGTGAGCGCTACAGCGACGAATGGCATCGGGTCCACCTGAACAACCCCCGGGATGTAGTGCCAGAGTCCAACATGCCCGGTTATCCCTGGCTGGAGACTGCAACCATCGATCAGGACTTGATTGCGGTCAAAATGAGCGTACTCAAGCGTATGGGCCACCCTTATTCGGATGAAGAGATTGCCAACGCTCCCAAGGATGTAGAAGGAAAGACCGAGCAGGATGCACTGATTGCCTACCTGCAAGGTCTGGGGATACAGATTAAGGCGAAGAGGTAATCATGACTATTGAAGAATTCGTGACTGATACACGCGTCGTCGTTACCGTACTCAGTTTTCTTACCTTCATCGGTATTGTCTTGTGGTCGTATAGCGGACGGCGCGCTAAAGCTTTCGACGAAGCGGCCAACCTGCCTTTCGCAGATGATGAGCAGGATGCCTATGAATCAGGCCTGACGGCACGCGCTGACGCCCAAAACAGGGAGAAGCACAATGGCTGACTTCACGCATGGCTTTTGGAGCATCTATGTCATTTTCCTGACACTGCTGGGCATTTTCGGATGTGGCTTGCTGCTTTGGGTACAGTCAAAGGCCCAGGTTGTACTGCTGGATGAGAACGGTGAGCAGACTACGACTGGCCACAGTTGGGATGAGGGCCTGACCGAGCTAAATAACCCCATGCCGCGCTGGTGGATGTGGCTGTTCTATATCACCATCGTCTTTTCGTTGGGGTATCTGGCTCTATATCCGGGACTGGGCTCCTTTAAGGGCTTCCTTGGCTGGACCTCCACCGGGGAACACGATAAGGAAATGGCGCAGGCCGACGAGAAATACGGTCCTCTGTTTGAGCGCTATTTGCAGCAGGACATTCAGACGGTTGCCGCTGATCCGCAGGCACGGGAAATCGGCGAGCGTCTGTTCCTAACCTACTGCGCTCAATGTCACGCTTCGGACGCTCGCGGCAACAAGGGATATCCCAATCTGACGGACGATGACTGGCTGCATGGCGGCGCACCCGAAACCATCAAGCAGACCATCATGGGTGGTCGCAAAGGCATGATGCCGCCGATGGGTGCCGCAGTGGGCTCCGACAAGGATATCGAGAACGTGGCACACTATGTGCGCACCCTTTCAGGCTCTAATGCCGACCCCATCAAGGCAGAATTGGGCCGTTCAAAGTTTGGTGCTTGCATCGCTTGTCATGGCGCGGAAGGCAAGGGCAATCAAGCTCTGGGCGCTCCCAACCTGACGGATAAAATCTGGCTGTATGGGGGCAGTGTCGAGAGCATCATGGAAACCGTACGAGAAGGTCGGCAGAACGCTATGCCTGCCTTCAAGGACTTCCTTGGAGAACCCAAGGTGCATGTCCTGAGCGCATACGTATGGGGCTTATCCAACAATTCTGAGGGAGAAACAAGCAAATAGTTGTCCTCCTTAACAACGTGCCTGTCATAAACGGGTGCGTTGTCTCTTTGGACATATTTGTTTCCAAACGAGCAGCATGGAAAAGACCACCAGTACTGAACCCAAAGTTTCCGTTGTCAAAATGTATGCGGCGCGCGAGCAGATCTACCCGCGCGAAATTAAGGGGCGATACGCCACGCTGCGATGGGTGTTCGTGTGGTTGACCCAATTGTTTTTTTACGGCGTACCCTGGTTGTCATGGAATGGCCGTCAGGCGCTGTTGTTTGATCTGGCTGAACGTAAATTCTACGTATTTGGACTAGTGCTGTGGCCCCAGGATTTCATTTATCTTGCGGGCCTATTGATCATCAGTGCTTATCTGCTGTTTCTGGCAACCGCAACAGCGGGGCGGGTCTGGTGCGGCTTTACCTGCCCGCAGACGGTCTACACGGAAATGTTCATGTGGATCGAGCGCAAGGTGGAGGGCACCCGCAGTGCGCGCATGCGCCTGGATAAGCAACCTGCTTCGTTTTCAAAGTATTCCAAAAAAACTATCAAGCATTTGCTGTGGGGAATGCTGGCCCTGTGGACCGGCTTCACCTTCGTCGGTTACTTCACGCCCATCATCGATCTTGGACATTCGGTCATGGGCCTCTCGCTGGGCGGCTGGGAATGGTTCTGGATTCTTTTCTATGCCTTTGCCACCTATGGCAATGCCGGTTGGATGCGCGAACAGGTCTGCAAGCACATGTGTCCCTATGCGCGCTTTCAGAGCGCCATGTTCGATCCCGACACGCTCATCATTTCCTACGATGAAAAGCGCGGCGAGCCGCGTGCGCCGCTGGGGAAGGACGAAACGGCGGAGACCAGAGCCAAGGGCGACTGCATCGACTGCACATTGTGTGTGCAAGTGTGCCCGACTGGTATCGATATCCGCAATGGCTTGCAATACGACTGCATCGGCTGTGCAGCCTGCATTGATGCCTGTAATACCGTGATGGACAAGGTGGGCTTCGAGCGCGGTCTGATTCGTTACACTACCGAGAATTCACTGAAGCAAGACACGTCATACAAGCAGATTGTCAAGCGCATGCTGCGCCCGCGGGTGCTGGTCTACAGTGTTGTGTTGCTGATGATTGTCAGCGTTTTTGTGGGAACCCTGATCGTTCGCACGCCAATCAAGCTGGACGTGGTCCGTGATCGTGGGGTAATGGGGCGCGAAGTGGAAGATGGTCTAATCGAGAACGTCTACCTGCTTCAGGTCAGCAATACTGATGAAAAACCACATCGCTATCGCATTAGTGTCAGCGGCCTTGTAACGATCAAGTTCGCTGGCGAGCCAGAATTCACGCTGGAGTCGACCGGCTCGCGTTCTATCCCGGTGCGCGTGCGGGTGGATCCGACGTATGCCGAAAAAGGGTCCAATCGGATCCTCTTCCAGGTACAGTCGTTGGAGAATCCCGACACACAGGTAGAGCAAAAGGCAGTGTTCCTCATTCCGCGTTGACCCGGGGAAAGTAGCACTCTCTTTTATTAAGGAGTTTTTCATGCAACCCACTACTTCGCCCCGTCTGCCGGGTCAGGCCGTGCAACCCTGGTACAAGCATCGCTGGCCCTGGTTATTGATGATCGGGCCTGCAATCGTGGTCGTGGCCGGTTTCTATACGGGTTGGCTGGCCTATACGCAACAAGACGCCCTAGTAGTGGATGACTACTACACCCAAGGCAAGGCCATTAACATGGATTTACGCCGCGATCAGGTGGCCGCCGAGATGGGCCTGACGCTTGGATTAGCGTATGACCCCGCTAAAGATATTCTCTCGGGGGCGCTCACCAGTCATGGAAATCCTTATGCGGGAAATCTCAAACTTCAGCTAATTCATTCGACGCAGCCAAATAAAGACATTACACTGAATTTGGACACCCGTTCCGACGGTACATTTCAGATGGCACTGCCTTTCTTGGAAATTTCCCGTTGGAAAGTTCTGGTTGAAAATTCCGAAACAAATTGGCGTTTGACCGGCGAGTGGCCATGGCCGGCAGAACCGAAAATTGTCATCAAGCCCTAAAGAGGGTTTTTCGGGACTGCCGTTAAGTAAGCGTCTAAAAGACTTGAGCAAGCTCGCCTGAGGAGATACCGATGTTGCGACTTTTCATGACTGTGTTATGGCCATCTTTTCTAGTAGCCACTGTTGCCGAAGGGTGTTTTTTTTCAGTGTTTGATCCGCGCGAGCTGGTCTGGGTGCATGGTGAATCCACCATGTCTGCGCTTGGCACCTACACGCTCGGATTTTTCTTTTTTTGGTTGGTCTGCGCCTCTTCCAGCGCGCTGACCTACTATCTCTCCCGGGCTGAAGTTTTTTCGGGTACTTCATCTAAAGACTCTGGCTCTCCCATCACTGCCGTCAGAGTAAAGCATCACGGATAATTCCGGTTCTGACGCAACGAGCGCGGAGAAGAGGAAGGTTGTTTCGAAGAATCATCTCCTTCCTGTCAGAGATTAGTGCTGGCTGCCTGGTACGTTCCCGGCAGCCAGCACCCGAATGTCGTCTGGCGCCAGCAATACGATTGTCCTATTGCTGACTGAAAGCAGGCCCAGCTTTCTGAAGCGAGACAGCAGACGGCTGATGCTTTCTATGGTCAGCCCCAGATAATTGCCGATATCTTCACGTGACATGCGCAGCTGGAACTGTGTGGTGGAGTAGCCGCGTACGCCATAACAGTCGGCCAGGTTAAGCAGAAACGTGGCAAAACGCTGCTCTGCACGCATATTTCCCAGCAAAAGCATGACGCTTTGTTCGCGCGTGATTTCTTGGCTCATCAAGCGGTGAAAATGGCGCAGCAAGATCGGCATGCTTCCGAGCAAATACTCCAGCTGACTGAACGGAATTTCGCAGACTTCACTATCTTCCAGGGCCACCGCATCGCAATGATGCTGGTCTGTACTGATCGCATCCATGCCTAGCAGTTCGCCCGACATCTGGAAGCCGATGATTTGCTGGTCGCCGTTGGAGTTGATGTGAAACGTCTTGAAGTGACCAAAACGTACAGCATACAGACTCGTGAAGGGCTCTTCCGTTTGATACAGGAAATCGTCCTTGGCGACCCGGCGGCGTCTGCCGATGATTTGATCGAGACGCTCAATATCTTGTTTGCCCAGCCCCATGGGCAAACACAGCTGATGCATGCTGCAGGCCGCGCAACTGGTGCGC